>CAVELH010000055.1:0-7009 GCA_963616385.1 bacterium
AACATCCTCAAGTACATCCCATACCTGTGGCTCTAACTTCTCAACACTCTTCTTAGCTGCTTTAATATTGTTAGCAAGACCTCTTGCAGTAAGCTCTTTCATAACAAATGGCTTAAATAACTCTATAGCCATCTCCTTAGGGAGACCACACTGATAAATCTTAAGCTCAGGTCCTACTACGATAACTGAACGTCCTGAATAGTCAACACGCTTACCAAGAAGGTTCTGACGGAAACGTCCCTGCTTACCTTTAAGCATATCTGAAAGAGACTTAAGTGCTCTGTTTCCAGGGCCAGTTACAGCACGTCCTCTTCTACCATTATCTATAAGAGCATCTACTGCTTCCTGAAGCATTCTCTTCTCGTTACGAACGATAATGTCTGGTGCTCCAAGCTCAAGCAATCTCTTAAGACGGTTGTTACGATTGATAATTCTTCTATATAAATCGTTAAGGTCTGATGTTGCAAATCTGCCACCATCAAGCTGTACCATAGGTCTGATATCTGGTGGGATAACAGGGATAACATCAAGTATCATCCACTCAGGTCTGTTGTTTGAGTTCTTGAACGCCTCAACAACCTCAAGTCTCTTAATTATCTTGGCACGCTTCTGACCTGAAGCATTTACAAGCTCTTCCTTAAGCTCCTCTGCTTCCTTGTCAAGGTCTATAGCCTGAAGAAGCTCCTTTACAGCCTCAGCACCCATTCCAACACGGAACGAGCCTGAACCGAACTCCTCCTCAGCCTTTCTGAACTCCTGTTCATTCAATATAGCCTTATATTCAAGAGTTGTATCTCCTGGATCAAGTACTATATATGATGCAAAGTAAAGAACCTTCTCCAATAATCTAGGAGATATATCAAGAATTAATCCCATACGGCTAGGAATACCCTTGAAATACCATATATGTGATACAGGTGCAGCAAGCTCAATGTGTCCCATACGCTCACGACGTACGCTCGCCTTTGTCACCTCAACACCACATCTGTCACAGACAACGCCCTTAAAACGTATCTTCTTATATTTACCACAATGACATTCCCAATCCTTGCTTGGTCCAAATATTCTCTCGCAGAACAAACCGTCCTTCTCAGGCTTTAATGTTCTATAGTTAATAGTCTCAGGCTTCTTAACCTCGCCTCTTGACCACTCTCTTATCTTTTCAGGAGATGCAAGTCCGATTTTAATCGCATCAAAGCTAATCGGCTGCTCTTGAACTGTTTCATTGTTTGTAGCTGACATCTTACATATCTCCTTTCTTAAAAGTCATCGTCTTCACTATACTCATCATCATATGAATCGTCATAAGAATCATCCGAATAATCATCGTCTGAGAGTGATGTAAGCTCATCATTCTCATCAACTCCACTGTAACCGTGGGCTTCGAGATTCTCTTCATATCCGGCACCATCGCCTTCTATTACGGACTTCATATTTGTATCGTTGTAATCAAATGCCTCGCCGAGGTCAACCTCAGTCTGGTCATCCTTTAATACCTTAACATCAAGTGCAAGTGACTGGAACTCCTTAAGCAATACCTTGAATGATTCAGGTATACCAGGTGCAGGAATATTGTCACCCTTGATAATTGCCTCGTATGTCTTAACACGTCCTGCAATATCATCTGACTTAACTGTAAGAATCTCCTGCAATGTGTAAGATGCGCCGTAAGCTTCAAGAGCCCAAACCTCCATCTCACCAAATCTCTGTCCACCGAACTGTGCCTTACCACCAAGCGGCTGCTGTGTAACCATTCCATAAGGACCAGTTGAACGGGCATGAATCTTATCATCAACAAGGTGATGCAGCTTCAGGTAATGCATGTAACCGATTGTAACAGGTGAATCAAATTCCTCACCAGTTCTACCATCACGAACTCTTACCTTACCAGTACGATTGATAGGAACACCCTTCCACTCTTCTCTGTGGTCTCTGTTCTCATACAGGTAATCCATTACTTCCTTCTCTGTATCATCCTTATATTTCTCATAGAATGTATCCCAATCCTCATTTGCATAATCATTAGCCATCTCAAGGGCATCCATGATATCAAACTCGTTAGCACCATCAAATACTGGTGTCGATACATTAAATCCAAGTACCTTAGATGCAAGTCCAAGGTGAATCTCAAGCACCTGTCCAATGTTCATACGTGAAGGTACGCCCAATGGGTTAAGTACTATGTCAAGAGGGCGTCCATTTGGAAGGAATGGCATGTCCTCAACAGGAAGTATACGAGAGATAACACCCTTGTTACCATGACGACCAGCCATCTTATCACCGACAGAGATCTTTCTCTTCTGTGCGATATATACTCTGACTGACTTATTAACTCCAGGTGGAAGCTCGTCTCCGTTCTCCCTTGTAAATATCTTTGTATCCATGATAACACCATATGCACCATGTGGTACACGAAGTGATGTATCTCTAACCTCTCTTGCCTTCTCGCCGAAGATTGCACGAAGAAGTCTCTCCTCAGCGGTAAGCTCTGTCTCTCCCTTAGGAGTTACCTTACCAACAAGGATATCTCCCGCACGAACCTCTGCACCGATACGGATTATACCATTCTCGTCAAGGTCCTTTAAGGTATCAGGCGATAAACCGGCAAGGTCTCTTGTAATCTCTTCCTGACCGAGCTTTGTATCTCTTGCCTCAACCTCATATTCCTCTATATGAACAGATGTATAAACATCCTCCTGTACAAGTCTCTCACTTAAGAGAACCGCATCCTCATAGTTATAACCTTCCCAGGTCATGAAACCAATCAGAGGATTCTTACCAAGAGCAATCTCACCGTTAGCTGTAGATGCTCCATCTGCAATAACCATTCCCTTTGTAACTCTGTCTCCACGTTTAACAATAGGACGCTGATTCATACAGTTACCCTGATTACTTCTTGCAAATTTGATTACATGATACTCATCCTTAGTACCATCATCACATTTAATTATAATCTTCTCGCTTGAAGATATCTCAACAACACCGTCATGCTTTGCAACGATACATACACCAGAGTCAACCGCTGCCTTGCCTTCCATACCTGTTCCTACAACAGGAGCTTCTGTTCTGAGAAGTGGAACTGCCTGACGCTGCATGTTAGATCCCATAAGAGCACGGTTAGCATCATCGTTCTCAAGGAAAGGAATCATTGATGTAGCAACGGAGAATACCATCTTAGGTGAAACGTCCATCAAATCAACATTTGCCTTAGGGAACTCAGATGTCTCATCCTTAAAACGACCTGATACATTATTCTTAACGAAATGTCCTTCCTCGTCAAGTGGCTCATTCGCCTGTGCTACTATATAATTATCTTCCTCGTCTGCTGTCATATATATAACCTCATCTGTGACAACAGGGTTAGAAGGATCTGACTTGTCAAGCTTTCTGTAAGGTGCTTCTATAAGTCCATATTCATTTATTCTTGCATATGTTGCAAGAGAGTTGATAAGTCCGATGTTAGGACCTTCAGGTGTCTCGATAGGGCACATTCTACCATAGTGTGTATAGTGAACGTCTCGAACCTCGAATCCGGCTCTATCTCTTGACAAACCACCAGGACCAAGTGCTGACAAACGTCTCTTATGTGTAAGCTCTGACAATGGGTTGTTCTGATCCATAAACTGTGAGAGCTGTGAACTTCCGAAGAATTCCTTAACTGCTGCTGTAACCGGCTTGATGTTAATCAATGACTGCGGGGTTATGCTGTCAATATCCTGTGTTGTCATTCTCTCTCTAACGACTCTTTCAAGTCTTGATAAACCGATCTTATACTGGTTCTGTAAAAGCTCACCTACAGCTCTTATACGTCTGTTTCCAAGGTGATCTATGTCATCCTTAGTACCTATTCCGTACTCAAGGTGCATATTGTAGTTAATAGAAGCAAGGATATCTTCCTTGGTGATATGTCTTGGAACGAGGTCATTTACGGAAGCTGCAATAGCATTCTTAAGCTCCTCCTCGTCATCATACTCCTCAAGAAGCTTCTCAAGTACAGGATAGTATACATCCTCAGTGATACCTGCATCCTCAGGATTAAATCCAACATACTCCTTTAAATCAACAACCATATTAGAGAGAACCTTTACATTTCTCTCCTCTGTCTGAATCCATACAAATGGAACTGCCGCATCCTGAATCTTCTTAGCATCCTCACGAGTAAGTGTTGTGCCTGCCTCGTACATGATTTCTCCTGTACTAGGATCTATAACATCCTCTGAAAGCACATGACCTGCTATACGATTCTTAAGTGCCAGTTTCTTATTAAACTTATAACGACCAACCTTAGCAAGGTCGTATCTTCTGCTGTCGAAGAACATACTATTGATAAGGCTCTCTGCATTCTCAACTACCTCAGGCTCGCCCGGTCTTATCTTCTTATATAACTCGATAACACCGCCCTCATAGTTAGTAGAAGGATCCTTCTCAAGACTCGCCATAATCTTTGGCTCCTGACCAAAGAGGTCGATAATCTCCTGATTTGTACCTATTCCAAGTGCTCTGATAAGTACAGTTATAGGAACCTTTCTTGTTCTATCTACATGTACATAGAATACGTCATTTGAATCTGTCTCATATTCCAGCCAGGCACCACGGTTAGGAATAACTGTACATGAGTAGAGAGTTTTTCCTATCTTATCATGGTCAATAGCATAATAAATGCCCGGAGAACGAACCAACTGGCTAACGATTACTCGCTCAGCACCATTGATGACAAATGTTCCTGTCTCTGTCATAAGAGGGAGGTCACCCATGAATATATCATGCTGTGCAATCTCACCGGTCTCATTGTTTCGAAGATGTACATTTACCTTGAGAGGAGCTGCATATGTTGCATCTCTTTCCTTGCACTCTTCAATTGAATACTTGATCTCGTCCTCGCAGAGCTGGAAATCTACAAATTCCAAGCTAAGCTGTCCTGTATAATCTGTAACCGGAGAAATATCCTTGAAAGCTTCTTTTAAACCTTCATCCAAGAACCACTTGTATGAATTTTTCTGCACTTCAATTAAGTTAGGCATATCAAGAACTTGTTTCTCTGTTGAAAAGCTCATTCTCATGCCTCTTCCCGATTTCACAGGACGCATTCTGTACTTTTTCATCGACGCATTCACCCCTTGAATTTATTTGTTTTTTTCTTAATCTATATTAAAATTATGGCATACCTAGCCACAATAATGACATTTTAGTATCTTATCATAATAGGAAAATTGTGTCAACATATTTTGAAGATATTTTACATGATAATTTTTATCTGAATCAGTGAAATAATCATTTTATACAAAAAACGCTGACCACGACGGTCCGTAGTCAGCGTTCTCATTAATCATATTATAAGGATAATTACTTAAGAGTAACCTTAGCACCCTCAGCCTCAAGCTTAGTCTTGATATCCTCAGCCTCTTCCTTAGAAGCACCTTCCTTAAGAACCTTAGGAGCTCCATCAACAACGTCCTTAGCTTCCTTAAGTCCAAGACCTGTACAGTCACGAACAACCTTGATAACCTTAACCTTGTTAGGACCAACCTCTGTAAGCTCAACATCGAATGAATCCTTCTCCTCTGCTGCGCCAGCTCCGTCAGCACCTGCTGCTGCTACAACAACACCTGCTGCTGCAGAAACACCAAACTCCTCCTCACAAGCCTTAACTAAATCATTTAACTCTAATACTGATAAACCTTTGATAACTTCGATAATTTCCTGAGTTGTCATTTTTTATTCCTCCATTTTTCTAAAATAATATTGATTGTATATTATGCTTCCTTTGACTCAGCAATCTGCTTAATAACACGAGCAAAGTTGGCAATAGGTGACTGGATACTTCCAAGGAACTTTGAAAGAAGTTCTTCTCTTGAAGGTATAGTTGCGATAACCTTGATACCAGCGTTGTCATAGTGAACGCCTTCAACGACACCAGTCTTCATCTCGAGCTGTGGGTTTTCCTTAGCAAACTTTGCTACTAATCTTGCAGGAGCAGTTGCATCTTCCTTTGAGATAACAACGGCTGTTGGTCCTTCAAGATCATCCTTAAGTGACTCGAACTCTGTACCATCGATAGCAAGCTTAACCATAGTATTCTTGTATACCTTGTAGATAAGGCCTGCCTCTCTAAGTGTCTTACGAAGCTGTGTATCCTGCTCAACTGTAAGTCCACGATAATCAACTAAAACAACTGACTTAGCGTCCTTGATGTTTTCCTTGATTTCCTCAACGATTGGCTGTTTTAATTCTATCTTTGCCAAAATCACGCACCTCCTTATAATATTAATGATACTGCGTGTTGCGAAAAGAAAAAACTCTCATGCGTAGCACGAGAGTTAAAATTCGTTAAATCATAGATTCACGACTCTTCCTCGGTAGGCGTTTTCATCCTTATGCCTTTCGGCACCTACTGTCTACGGCAGTTCATCGTTGATGATATTACCATACAATATGCATTTGTGTCAACTGTTTTTTTATATTTTTATTAAGCATTTATACAGCCTGAACGATAAGCGTATCATATCCTTTGTCTCTAAGCTCACGCTGTGCAATAAGGGCATCATCTATATTCTCATACATTCCTATCCTCACCTGAAACAAACCGGCATCCTCATATATCTCTGCCATATATCCGTCATTGATAAATCTATTCATCTGATATGAAGCAGCACCAAAGGTTCTGTATATTCCAACAAGTATCTGATAACCGGAATTTCCTGACACGCCACTGTTATCTGTGTTATCTGTGTTTTCTGTGTTCTCCTCATACACCACACTTCCGTCTGCCGCCGCAAGTCCTGCTGACCTTATCGTCTCATCTATACCTGCCGCTATTGCCTCTGCTGTCTCAGAAAACTTTGTATCCCACATATTATTATCTATATCACTGTTTATAAATCCTGCCTCAACTAAAACTGCCGGCATACTTGTTCTTCTTAAAACAGCAAGATCCGGCCTCTCAGCAACATTTATATTTCTGTAACCAACCTTCTCCAGCTCTTTATTTATGTTCTCTGCCATCACAGCC
>CAVELH010000055.1:7019-13477 GCA_963616385.1 bacterium
ATACCGGAATTATCATATATTAATGTCTGGACACCATTATATTGATTTGGTGTTGGTGAAGAATTACGATGTATTGATACAAAGAAATCTGCACCGCTGGCATTTCCAATTCTCGCTTTTTGAACAGGCGAATCATACACATCCTCGGTTCTTGTGTACTCAACATCATATCCCTGTGCCTGAAGTATCTCTCCAACTGCAAGTGCAAGCTCAAGATTGTCATTTTTTTCAAGTCGTCCCTCATATGTCGCACCATTGTCATATCCGCCATGTCCTGCATCTATCATAATCTTGATTGCCATAACAAGCCTCATTTTATATTCATTCCATATTATAATATGACAACACGTTTCAAATGGTACAGTTCCTCTAATTATGAATAGTATTTTCAATATTAACTTTATTTTCTTAAGTATTAGTGTTGTTATGTACTGTTTTTCTTGCTACATATATGTAATTATGCTATACTCCTGCACATATTATTTTACATAATTAATACTAGGGAGGTAATTTAATATGAAAGCTTTAGAAAGCATTGTTTCTAAGGTAGATTCCTTCGTTTGGGGACCAGTCATGCTGATTCTTCTGGTCGGAACAGGTATCTTCCTCACAATCAGAACCCGTTTTCTTACATGGCGGAATCTTGGCTATGCGATAAAGAGTACGCTCAGTAAGGAAGCAAGAACAAAGAAACGTGGCGATGGAGATGTATCACCATTCTCAGCACTTACAACTGCCCTTGCAGCAACTATAGGAACCGGCAATATAGTTGGTGTCGCAACAGCTATGGTATCAGGCGGTCCGGGTGCTCTTGTCTGGATGTGGATATCCGCCTGTTTCGGCATAACAAGCAAGTTCAGCGAATGTATGCTCGCTATCAAGTACCGCGAGGTAAACCAGAAGGGTGAAATGTCCGGTGGTCCAATGTACACCATGCGAAAGGCATTTAAGAACAAATCCATAGGAAAGCTTCTCGGTTTACTGTTCGCCCTGTTCGCAGTTATCGCATCCTTCGGAATAGGTAATCTTACACAGGCTAATTCAATATCATCGTCTATGAACGAAACATTTGGTGTAAAGCCTTGGCTTATAGGCATAATATTAACTGTTCTTGCACTTCTTATTATAATAGGAGGAATTAAATCAATATCTAAGATTTCTTCTATTGTCGTTCCATTTATGGCTATATTCTATGTTGTATGCGGACTTATAGTTATAATAGGAAATGCGTCAAATATCCCTGCCGGACTTGGACAGATTTTCAGCATGGCATTTTCGGTAAAATCTGTATCAGGAGGTATGCTCGGTGCTGTAGTTGCCTCAACGACAAATGCAATGCGTTTTGGTGTCGCAAGAGGCTGTTTCTCCAACGAAGCCGGAATGGGTTCTGCCGCAATTACCGCCGCTGCCGCCACAACTGATAACCCTGTACGTCAGGGTTACATAAATATGACCGGAACCTTCTGGGATACAATCGTTGTATGTACAATAACAGGTCTCGCCATCGCAAGCTCCGGAGTTATTGGAACTACAGCAGAAAAGGCTGTAGGAACATACGAAATATCAGAATCAACATTAACAGTAACAGAGGGTAACAAGAACACCTCTTACGATATGACTTATGATAGTTCATCAAATACTGTTACTTTAAGCAGCACTAAATCAACCTTAAACCTGACACCTTATCCTGAGGATGCTTACTCCAAGCTTGCTAAATATAACGATGCCGGCTTCACATACGCACCCGCCGCATTTGTAAATGACAAGATATCCGGAACATGGACTGATGGACAGGGAAATGCATATGTATTTGGGAATGATAGCACATACCGCTACGAGGAGACTTACATTGGCTCTGCATTAACCATTGAAGCATTCCGTACAATCCTTGGAGACGCAGGTGCATGGCTTGTGACAATAAGCATTGCTCTGTTTGCATTCTCGACAATTCTAGGCTGGGAATATCATGGTGAAAAGGCATGGGAATACCTCTTCAATTCCCATAAATATAATATGGTGTATAGAATTTTATTCTCGCTCATCGTATATGTGGGAGCTACAACATCGCTAAGCCTTGTATGGAATTTCTCAGATATAGCAAATGCACTTATGGCAATTCCTAACCTGATATGCCTGTTATATCTAAGTAAGGAGATTGCGGATGATATCCAGAATTTCCAGAATGTTATTAAGGCTGAAAGACAATAATAGCAATAGTAAATATCATATTATAAACTGCAACTGATATACAACAGTCATAGATATAAAACCATAAACTGCAACGGATATACAACAGCCGTAGATATGAATCATAAACTACCACCAATATACAACGGTTGTAGATACAAATCATAAACTACAGCATATATATCAATTGTAAATATAATAAGGGAGTGTAACCCGAAACCCGTTTAATCACGCCAGCACTTAGCGAGCCGTATGGCGAGCTTAGTACTGCTGCGTGATTAATCGAGTGAGAACGCGGTTTCGGTACACTCCCTTATTATATGATATTTCTCTATCTTATATTTCTCTATCTTATATTTATCGTTTCTGCAATTTTGCTTTACCCTTATACTCCTTTATAATTTTATGGTATCATACAACTCCATATTAACAGAGTCAGGATATGAGAATTCAGGATCTATTTCCTTCTGCCACGTTTCAAGCTGGCTTGATATTCTCTCCTTTATCGCATCTGAGGTCATTGTTTCTTTTCTCGCCTTGGTTGCCTTCTGGTCCGTGAGTGCTATCATCTGGAATACATGATATCCATATTCAGTCTCTACAACTGTGCTGTAATCTCCATTCTGCATAGAATACAGAAGGTTATATACATCCTCACCGTAGGTCTCCAATATCTCCTCCGGTGTCAAGGTCTGCTCACCCGCCTGATTAAGCTTATAATATTCTGCAAGCTTCTCTATGTTCTCAGCATCCTTATTCTCATCAATAGTCGCGGTAGCAAGTGTACTGCATGCCTGCAAAGCATTTTCCTTCTGTTCCTGCTTCTGTTCTTCTGTATACTCAACAACTGTACCATCATCTTCTATAGAATAGCACTGAAAATACATATCATAAAATGTTGTCATTCTTGCCATTTCGTCGGAGATTTCAACCGGATCAGATTCCAATATCTTTGCCTCTACACGTCCGGCTATCTCATTTTCATAGAATACCTGATATATCTTGTCCTCTGTAAGCTCCATGCTGCTTATATCTTCGTCTGTAAGTCCATCATAGAATTCCTTTGCCTTGTCATGAAGTTCCGAGTTCTCAGCATCAGTAAGTGATATACCATAATCAGAGGCATGTGCCACAAGCGTTTTAACCTTGACTATCTCCTCAACCACAGCCTCCCTTGTGAGGTCAACCATAGAAACAGAATCCGTTTCTGAGGCTGGCAGCGATAACTGCCATACATCGTCACCATATTGAAGCTCATATCTCTCCTGTACTGTTCTGATATATATATAAACCTCACCAACAGTAACTATGTTATCTCCATACTGCATAACCATAGTCTGGCTATCTTCCGTATTATCCTCCTGCTTCTTGTCTCCGCAGCCCGTAAAACTACATACAATAAGCACAATACACATTGTGAGTATTATTTTATTTTTAATTTTCCCTATCAGACTCATCTTCGTTTCCTCCTATCAGCAGCATAATATCATTTATGCCCTGTTCTACAGTTGCTATAAGCTCTTCTTGCACCGTTTTCTGCGCTTTAAGGTGAAATCCCGTCTGTTTCCCCGTGACAAACTTCATCTTACCCTTATAGCGTTTAAGAAGCATATCCATCCTCTCAGGCTTAACAGGTGCAGTAGGCAGCATTATAAATCTTACCTCATCTAACACATACTTCACATCTGTCAAATATGCCTTGTGTGCTATAGCCTTAAGATATGCTATATCAAGCAGCCTGTTAAATGCCCTAGGCGGTTCACCAAATCTATCCTTTACTTCCTCTATAATAGCGTCATTTTCCTCTCTGTTCTCACATCGGGATATACGCTTATATAAATCAAGCTTCATATATTCATTCTTTACATAGGTATCTGGAATATACGCATCAACAGGAAGCTCTATGGAGGTTGAAAAATCCTCCTCTACCTTCTCACCAGACAGCCTCTTTATCTCATCGTTTAGCATCTTGCAATACAAATCATATCCGACTGCCTCTATGTTGCCCGACTGCTGCTGTCCAAGCAGATTACCTGCTCCCCTGATTTCCAAATCCTTCATAGATATTTTATAGCCTGAACCTAAATCTGTAAACTCCCTTATTGCCTTTAATCTCTTTTCGGCAACCTCCTTTATCATCTTGTCACGCTTATATAATAAAAATGCGTACGCACTACGGCTTGACCTTCCGACACGTCCTCTTAGCTGATAGAGCTGTGACAGACCAAATGTATCTGCATCATGTATTATCATGGTATTTACATTAGGAATATCAAGTCCGGTCTCTATGATAGTTGTTGATACTAAAACATCTATCTCCCGATTGATAAAGTCGTGCATAATATTCTCAAGCTCTCTCTCATTCATCTTGCCATGAGCAAACTCAATTCTGGCATTAGGCAGTACAGCACGAAGCTGTAGCGTGATATCCTCAATCGTATTTACACGATTATATACATAATACACCTGTCCCTGTCTGTTAAGCTCTCTGTTTATCGCTTCCTTGACAAACTCTATATCATATTCCATAACATAGGTCTGGATAGGCATTCTGTCAACAGGTGCTTCCTCTAAAAGGCTTATATCCCTTAGTCCTACTAAGCTCATATGAAGCGTTCTAGGTATAGGTGTGGCGGTAAGCGTAAGAACATCTACATTCTTCTTCATCTGCTTTATCTGTTCCTTGTGCTTAACTCCAAATCTCTGTTCCTCATCTATAATGAGCAGTCCGAGATTCTTAAACTCTATATCCTTAGACAAAAGTCTGTGTGTTCCGATAACTATATCAGCCATACCACTCTTCATATCCGCCAAAGTCTGTTTAATTTCCTTCGTGCTGCAAAAACGTGACAGCATGCGGATATTGACAGGGAAATTCTTCATTCTCTCCGTAAATGTGTTGAAATGCTGCTCAGCTAAAATAGTTGTAGGCACAAGATATGCCACCTGCTTATTGTCCTGCACCGCCTTAAACGCTGCTCTTATGGCAACCTCCGTCTTTCCAAAGCCAACGTCTCCACACACAAGTCTGTCCATTATATGCGGACTTTCCATATCTCTCTTTGTGTCATCTATCGCTTTCTGCTGGTCTGATGTCTCCTCATACGGGAACAGCTCCTCAAACTCCCTCTGCCACTGGCTGTCACTTGAATAAGCAAAGCCCTGTGAGGTTTCTCTTATAGCGTATAACTCAACCAATTCTCTGGCTATATCTGCTACATGTCCCTTTACACGCTGCCTTACCTTCTCCCACTCAGTTCCACCAAGCTTATTTAACTTAGGCTTAGCACCATCCTTGCCTGAGAGCTTTCCTATTATATCTAACTGCTCTACAGGTACAAAAAGCTTACTTCCTTTATCATACTCTATACTTATATAATCCCTTAGTCTGCCGTCAGTCTCAACCTTCTCAATACCACGATATATTCCTATACCATGTCTTTCGTGAACAACGTAGTCTCCCACCGATAAATCCGAGAAGCTGTTTATCTTATCACCTTTATACTTAGGGAGCTTCTTCCTCTTTTTAAGCTCCTTAGAGTTAAATATATCTCCTTCACTTATTACCACAAGCTTACTGTCAGGAAGCTCAAACCCAGTCTCAAGCCTTCCCACCGAAACCATAATTTCACCTGGTTTAAGAAGCTTATCCCTGTTTTCTGAGAAATGCGCCATAACATCATTACTCTTAAGATTAGACGCTATTCTTCTGCCTCTTGTACCAGATGGAGATAATATTATAATTCTATACTTTTTCTTAAGCCATTTCGTAATATCTGACATAAGATTCTCAAAGCTGTTATTGTAGTTAATAAGCCCCTTTGACGAGAGCATTATATTATACTTCTCACCCCATGCAAGCTGTTTTGTATATAACTCAGACATAAGAAGAAGTCTTCTGTTAGATAATCTTCCAATAATCTCCTTGCCATCATATAACACATCTGTCTGGCTAGGGAGCACATATCCGCCCTCTAATCTTCCCTGCATCGAGGTTGCAAATTCCTGAGCGTAAACAACTGCCTGTCTTGCAGTCCTCTCCGGCTCATCTATACATATAAGTGCATCCTTTGAAATATAATCCAAAAATGACACCGTATCATCATAAAAATAGTTCACAAGACTGTCGATTCCCATAGTAGAGTTAAATTCCTTAAGCTCCTCCTTGACGGTATCTACCATTTTATTTAATCTTGCATACTGTTCGGTTCTAAACTCTTTTTTAAGCTTTGCCGCCTGTTTTTTATGCTCCGCCTCAAGCTTTGCTATAC
>CAVELH010000056.1:0-13425 GCA_963616385.1 bacterium
CTGTAACTTCTCCTTGTCAAACTCAGAAGTTGTCTCAGCAAGCTGTGTCTTAATAACATTAACTCTTGCCTCGATATCCTCCTTAGCACCATAACCATCAACGATTACTGTATTCTCCTTAGCAACCTTAACACTCTTAGCACGACCAAGCTGATCCATAGTTGTCTCCTTAAGGTCATATCCAAGTTCCTCAGAAATAACTGTACCACCTGTAAGGATTGCTATATCCTGTAACATCTCTTTTCTTCTGTCACCATAACCAGGAGCCTTAACACCTACAACCGAGAATGTACCACGAAGCTTATTAACGATAAGTGTTGTAAGAGCCTCGCCCTCAATGTCCTCAGCGATGATAAGGAGCTTCTGACCACCCTGAACTATTTGCTCAAGAAGTGGAAGTATATCCTGAATATTAGAAATCTTCTTATCTGTTATAAGGATATATGGGTTATCAAGCTCTGCAACCATCTTCTCCATATCTGTTGCCATGTAAGCTGATACATAACCTCTGTCAAACTGCATACCTTCTACAAGGTCAAGCTCTGTTTTCATTGTCTTTGATTCCTCGATAGTGATAACACCATCCTTAGAAACCTTATCCATAGCGTCAGCAACAAGCTCACCAACACTGTCATCTCCTGCTGAGATAGATGCAACTCTTGCAATCTGATCCTTGCCATTGATTGACTGGCTCATCTCTGATATAGCCTCAACCGCTGCATCACAAGCCTTCTTCATACCCTTTCTAAGTACGATTGGGTTAGCACCTGCTGCAAGGTTCTTCATACCTTCGTTAATCATAGCCTGTGCCAAAACTGTAGCTGTTGTTGTACCATCACCAGCTACATCATTTGTCTTAGTAGCTACTTCCTTAACTATCTGTGCGCCCATATCCTCAAATGGATCTTCTAATGTAATCTCCTTAGCTATTGTAACACCATCATTAGTTATAAGTGGTGTGCCAAAAGACTTTGCTAAAACTACGTTTCTTCCTTTTGGTCCAAGTGTTACACTAACTGTATCTGCTAACTGATTTACGCCTGCTTCAAGAGCCTTTCTAGCCTCAGCTCCGTATTTAATTTCCTTTGCCATTTCTATTGCCTCCTAATAATAATTATTTAATAACTGCAAGTATATCTGACTGCTTAACTATAATGTACTCATCATCGCCAAGCTTAACCTCTGTTCCTGCATACTTCTGATAGATAACCTTATCGCCAGTCTTAACTTCCATAGGAACTGTCTTTCCATCAACTACTGCTCCAGGGCCAACCTCAATAACCTCTGCATACTGTGGCTTCTCCTTAGCCTGAGATGGTAATACGAT
Organism: bacterium; assembly: GCA_963616385.1. Taxonomy (GTDB): domain Bacteria; phylum Bacillota; class Clostridia; order Lachnospirales; family Lachnospiraceae; genus Coprococcus_C. The sequence continues at coordinate 1,328 of CAVELH010000056.1, forward strand.
ACCAGACTTAGTAGTCTCCTCTGCAACTGCCTCTTTTAATACAACTCTGTCTCCTAAAGGTGCTAATTTCATTTTATATTCCTCCTAACAATTATTTCCTTCTTTTTAGCACTCACTATTATTGAGTGCTAACATAGTTATTATTGTACCCATTTTCCAGAAAAAATCAACCCCTAATTTTAACTTTTAACAAAATATACACACATTATTTTCCAATTCCGTTTTCCCTTCCATAATGAAACAGATATTGCTGTGCATATCCTGCATATTCTCCGTATTTTTCACACGCAAAGCTCTCTATAACTTCCTTCTTTGTGTCCTTCCCGAAATACATAAACTCCATGATTCTCTTCATCCATACATCCACAGGAAATACGTCCATACGCCCAAGTCCAAACAATAATACGCAGTTAGATACCTTCTCACCAACACCGTGTATTGTCATAAGCTTCTCTCTCGCATCCTGTACTGACATGCATTTAAGCTCATCCTCTTTTATGTCCCCGTTATAGACACGACTTACAGCATCTCTTATGTAAGGTGCACGAAATCCAACCTTACACTCCTTAAGCTCATCAACCCCTACCTCATTAAGCTTATCAACAGCAGGGAATAAATACTCATCATAGCCATCCACCCTTGTCCCATACTTTAATGACAATGTATGTACAAGCTGCTTTATATGCGGTATCTGCTTATTCTGAGATATTATAAATGATATCAATGTCTCAAAAAAATCCTGATGTAAAATTCTTATGCCCGCCTTTGCCCTTATAGCAGTTTCAAGTCTGTCATCTATAGAAAGTATCATCTTTTTTATATGCTGGTAGTCAGTGCTCATATCAAAATAATCCTTCCATACCTCCTCATAATCACTAATTGTTGTGTTATAAAATATCACCTTATTAACACTGCCATATTCCTGTTTTATATGAAGAAATCTTCCCTTGGCACATATATGATATTCATGGTCGGCTATCTTTAAAAAATGGAAACACTGTCCACACTCCAATATATCCTCTATATCAAAATCTGATACATCCTCAAGTATTAAATTGCTATCATTTTCGTATATTTTCATAATTATTCACCTTATCATAAGTTTATTACAAAACTAAGTTACCCACGACAAATGCATTTTACATTATTAATATATCTTTTGCAAGAAACCATATATTAGTATATAATTATTGTAGTTTAATTAATATTCACGAATAGGAGAATTATATGGCAGAACAACTATACACTATACCTGTAAATGACGCATTTTCCAGTGATTGCGAATGTCCTGTATGTGCAATGCACAGAGAATTAGAGCAAAATGCTATCGAATATACCATGGGACCAAGCTACATGGAGGATGACAACCGTGCAATGACAGACGAGCTCGGCTTCTGTAGCCATCACATAAGAATATTATATGGCGAGAAAAATCGTTTAGGACTTGCCCTTATGCTTAAAACCCATACAGACAAAACAATAAAGGATTTAAAGGCTCTGAGTGATAAAAAGGCGACAACGTCTGGCGGATTATTCAAGAAACAGGCGGCATCCTCTGTCGGAGAATATATAAGAAAGCTTGAGAGTACCTGCTTTATATGTCAGAGAATAGACCAGACCTTTGACCGTTACATAGACACTATATTCCACCTGTGGAAAAAGGATTCGTCATTCAGAGATAAATTTATAAGCTGCAAGGGCTTTTGTACCTGCCATTACGGTATTCTCTTTGAACAGGGGGCACTTAAGCTTCCAAAGGATTCCTACGAGGATTTTCTTAACTGCCTTAACAAGGTATACTTTGATAACATGGAGCGTGTCAACGGAGATATAGGATGGTTCATAGATAAATTTGACTACCGATTCAAAAATGAGCCATGGAAGAACTCTAAAGACGCACTTCCAAGAGGCATAATAAAGACAAACCACACTTATGTAGAAACGAAATAAGAAAAACACCATATAATCATATCAGCAGATAATTCTCTGATGATTATATGGTGTTTTTTTACGCTACATTCTACAATGAAGCTGCTATCTCGAATTTATAATTGTCAAGATGACCTGTCTTTATTGATTTGTCCTCTATGTAATTGCCAAATCTGTCCTTCGGATAAACATTGTTAAGATATCTTCTGTACTGATTGAGCTTACCCTCATAGATTATCTCCATTCCATCCCATATTCTGAAATCCTCTGGTCTTACAAGTCCGGGCTTTTTCTCAAATATCTGTACTCCAGCCTCCTGAAGAACGTAATATACAAACTGTGAGCAAAAATAATTATATTTTCTCTCAACTGCACGATTACACATTACTCCGAATATTCCAATATAGTTATAATGGTAGAATTCCCTCTCCATCTTAAACCTGTTAATTATCCTGTTAATACGCTTGTATTGACCTGATGTAACCCACAATCTTGCTATCTGACAGGTTGTGTCTACATCTCTGCCAAACACACCGCTTGTTATATCCTCGGATATAAAGCCACAGTTAAATGGATTGTGAAGTCCCTTTCTGGCAAAGCTGTACATCTCATTTAATTCAATATCCATAGCCAAAGAAGTGTGTGCATAAGGCTGCTTAGTCCACATCTTTATCACATTAGATGGCAATGTTGATGTCTTAGAAACCATTATATATACACATTTATTCTTTTCCTGATTTTTCTTCTGATTACTTTTTCTTATATTTTTTTTAGATGAAGAATATTGATTCCCCATACACGATACACCCCAATCACGATTTGCTATTTACGACCTGTGGCACCTACACCATCTCTCTTCATGTCATCCTTGATTAACTCCTTCAAGGTGAGTGCCTGATCCTTAAGTCTTGCTGACGCACTTTTAGAAGTCAGTACATTGGTAATAAGCTTTGCTGCCTCATTGTACTTCTTAAGCTTACGTGCCATATCTGCCATAAGATACTGTAATGTAAGCTCATCCATTCCGGCAATCGGAAAAAGCTCTCTTGATATTGCCTGCATATATCCATCATATGCATTGGCAACACATTCCAGCTCCTCCTTATATAATGCCTTAATCTCAGGGCTTCCCGGCTTAAGTGAAAGTCTCTTGCCGCGGAGAACCCACGCTAGCTTCATGCTTGTATACGCCCTCTCACTGTTCTTTGCTTTCTTCACAACAGAGGTGAGAAGAGCCAGCTTATGTCTTATAATAGCATCATCATATGAATATATCTCCAAATGATTATCAATTCCACTAAATTTAGAACCTATCTCCTTCCGGATATCCACTATCTGCATTGTACTAAGCTTGCCAAAATATCTTGTGAGTGCAGAATAACCACACTTGTCACAGGTTATGGCATCATATTTCAAAGGATCCATATCCTCATATATAGGACGTAAATCAGTATCCTTTCCGGAGAGCTTAACCTTGCCTGCCTTCACACATTTCACGGTAAATGTAAGGTCACAAACCGGACATGTATAATGCTTGCTGAATAGTGCTTCCTTCTCCTTTTCCTCAGGAGTTTTCTCAGGTACCATGTCATCCCTTCCATGAGACTTAACACCTGATATAGAATTCTTCTCTATTACATCTATATCTGAATATCCACCAAGACCAAATCGGTCCATGTCAGAAAATATACCCATATGCCCCTCCTAATTAGGCTTATACGAACTCTTAAGTGATACAATACGGTTAAATACGAGCTTATCATCTGTCGTATCTTTTGTATCAACACAAAAATAACCATGACGAAGGAACTGGAACGAATCTCCCCTTTTAGCATCCTTAAATGCAGCCTCAAGCTTACAATTCTTAAGCACTGTAAGTGAGTTAGGGTTGTAATTCAATGTTCCGTCATCATTTAACTTACCCTTTTCCTCATCAACTATATTCTCATACAGACGAACCTCAGCATCAACAGCACTCTCCGCTGATACCCAATGAATTGTTCCCTTAACCTTTCTGCCCTCGAAACCGGAACCGCTTCTTGTCTCAGGATCATAGGTACAGTGAATCTCTGTTACCTTTCCATCTGCATCCTTCTTGTAGTCAACACATTTAACAAAATATGCACCCTTTAATCTTACCTCGTTGCCAGGGAAAAGTCTGAAATACTTCTTAGGCGGCTCCTCCATGAAGTCCTCTCTGTCAATATAAAGCTCACGGCTAAATGCGACCTTTCTTGTTCCTGCCTCAGGATTCTCCTGATTATTGTCAATATCAAAGTATTCTACCTGACCTTCAGGATAATTATCTATAACAAGCTTGATAGGATCTAATACAGCCATCATACGGTTGACCTTAAGCTTAAGATCCTCCCTTATACAGTACTCAAGCATAGCATAATCAACAGAGCTCTGTGACTTAGATATTCCTACAAGCTCCATGAACTTCTTGATAGACTCAGGTGTAAAACCACGTCTCCTTAAGGCTGACAATGAAACAAGCCTAGGATCGTCCCATCCGTCAACTATGCCATCCTCAACAAGCTTCTTGATATAACGCTTACCTGTTACAACATTAGTTAAATAGAGCTTTGCAAACTCTATCTGTCTAGGTGGCTGCTCGTACTCAAGCTCATTTACAACCCACTCATAGAGAGGTCTGTGATCCTCGAACTCCAATGTACATATAGAATGTGTAATACCCTCTATCGCATCCTCTATAGGATGTGCAAAGTCATACATAGGATATATACACCACTTATCACCTGTGTTGTGATGTGTCATACGTGCGATACGATAAATGACAGGATCTCTCATATTGATATTAGGACTTGCCATATCAATCTTAGCTCTCAAAACCTTGCTTCCGTCAGGAAACTCGCCATTCTTCATTCCCTCGAATAATCTTAAGTTCTCCTCTATTGTTCTATCACGATAAGGACTGTTCTTACCAGGCTCCTTAAGTGTACCTCTGTATTCTCTTATCTCATCAGCAGTAAGGTCACATACATATGCCTTGCCCTTCTTGATAAGCTTAATAGCTGCCTCGTACATATCGTCAAAGTAATCAGATGCAAATAATATCTTACCTCCAAAATCAGCACCTAACCACTTGATATCATCTATGATGGACTGTACAAACTCTGTCTTTTCCTTTGTAGGGTTGGTATCATCAAAACGGAAATTGAACTTACCACCATACTCCTTTGCAAGTCCATAATTAAGTAATATAGACTTTGCATGTCCTATGTGAAGATAACCATTTGGCTCAGGTGGAAATCTTGTCACAACTGTATTGTATTTTCCTTCTTTAAGATCTTTCTCTATCTCCTGCTCGATAAAATTCTTTGATACTGTTTCGCCTTCCATGTAAGCCTCCTCCTACTCTGCCATATATAAATTACATCTTATCATTATTTAAGTTTATCGTCAACATCAGGCTCTTCTTTAGCATCCACCTTAGTATCTGCCTTACTGTCATCATTAACGTTGATGTTATTATCACTATCATCCTGATTATCTGCAAATGCACTGTCCATATTTGCATCATAATCCTGTTTGATTTTATCATTTATCTTAGCTGACTGCATAGAAAGCTCGTCATACACAGTTCTGATTTCCTCAAGGTCAGAATCTATCTTATTATTCTTGCCCATTTCATCTCCTGCTATAGGCATAAGCACTGTTTCCTTTGCCGATACAGGCTCCTTTGAAGGATTTTCTATCTTGGCATCTTTATCTGTAAGATGACCTATCATATCCTCTGCCTGTTCAAGCTCATGTCCAACGCTCTTTTTCTTTGCTGCAAATACTATTGTCAAAATAATAAATACAATAAGAAGTGCTCCAAGACCACATATTATATATATCAATACATCCTTTGTGAAGAAGCCCTCATCCTCATCACCTGTCGCATCAAGAGGCGTTGCATCTGTAACTGTTGCCACATCAGTAGGTGTCTCTATCACCTCATCAGAAACATATCTCATAAATGTTCCCTCAACTGTATCATACAGATAGAAGCCTTCGCTGCCCTCTAAATTCATGGCATATACAAGATAAATATCCTCATCCGAAGGATTAGCCATCTGGTAAGCAGTCACCTTATTTTTCTGTATACTCAGCTCAGTCTCGATATATCCTTCCGGAACAGGAACTCCCGCTGGAACAGGTATAATTATATATCTGTTATAGCTTGCTGAGTACTCGCAATATGGATAAAATGAATCTGTCTGCTCATCATATATAAACCACGCACGCTCAAAGTCCTCATTCTCAAGGCATACTATAATAATCTTCTTATTAGGAGACTCATATGCCATTACATCCCATTCCTTGTACTTTAATGTTGTTGCAGAAAAAAGCTCAGGAACAGCCAAGTCAGTAGCCTCATTTACAATTGTGTATACAGCTCCATCTATCGTAACCTCTGCGTTTTCTAATATATCGCCAACAGCAACCCGTATCTTATATACCTTTACCGCACCATTCTCCGCTGTTACGGTTATTGAAACTATATTTTCTCCCTTTTTAAGCTCATCTGCACCGGATATACTTGTTGTTGCCTTCTCATCCTCTGTCGCTGCACTTACAACAATACTTGTCGCATCCTCGTCAAGCTGTACAAAATATGATGTCTTAGATGACGAAAATGCAGGATCTAAGGTTCCCGGTGATACCTGTAAGCTCTTTAAATTACAGTTAGCTGAACGTCCGTCATCCTCCGTTGTCTCCTCGTCGTCTTTATTATCCTTATTATCATTTTCAGTTGTCGGACTCTCTGTTGTGGTTTCAGTTGCAACCGTTACATTTGCACCTGCATGTGTAATTGCAAGCTGCTCATAATTTACATTGTATACCTCTGTTCCGCTTGTTGAAATATAGCATGTTCCATTTGCGATTGCTGTAAAATTAATTGATGTAGAACCCGGACTTCCTACTAATCTTATTGTACCTCCGCCGCCATTTACCTGTGCAGCTCCACTTCCCGATACATACTGCAATACCGCTGAATTATAAGTCACATATATATCATATGCTGAGACATCAGAACCACTTACTGTAACTGTGGCAGTAACCGAACCTCCTATACTGACATTGCTTGATGATAATGCAATCGTTACAGAGGCACCCGCTGCTTTGACATCGGTATGTCCTATATTAGTTCCAAGCACCAGTATTAATATCATAATTATAGGTAGTATTTTTTTTATTTTCTTCATAAGACCATCCTCCTGTTCATCAGTTAATAGGCTCTATTCCAACTATATGCCGCTGTAATCTTACTACATCTAAGATTGTAACCTTGCCATCTCCATTTACATCGCAGGCAGCGTCATAAGCATCAAGTCCAACTATAACTCTCTGTACCTTTATTATATCAAGCACCGAAATCTTACCATCACCATTTACATCTCCCTTTGCACCGCTTCCTGTGCCTCCGGTATTGTTGTTATTTTGTCCCGGATTGTTATTACCGGATGATGCATTTCCTCTTACTATCGTAAGTGTGTAGGTTCTTGTCGCACCACTCTGTGCGGTAACTGTCACATTTATGGTATTAGTTCCCTCAGCTAACTGATAGCCTCCAAGTCCTGTAATCTTAGCAGCACTATTTACTGTGCTTCCTGATATATTAATGCTTGACACAGATGACGGAAGGATAAGTGAATAACTGGTCGTCTGGTTTATACTAAATGTAGGTGTAAGCGAATATCCGTCAACAGACAAGGTCTTAAGCCAGTTGTTAGGATTTCCTGAATCAGCAGGCTTCGATACCGCGGTATTCGGCATATTATTGTATACAGGTATCTCAAATACCATCGATGACGCGAGAAGATTGTTATTCTTGTATGCGTTATAGTTAGTGAGACACTCCGTTGCCGGTGCCTGAACATTCGTCATATACTGGTGACTGTAAAGACTTCCCTTGTTTGTGACATTAAATTTCTGTGTGTAAAGCGTATTCTGTCCGACATTTATATACGATGCGCCAAGGAACTGTGAGCCTCCTATGATTGACTTTGATACAGTGTTCCATGGTCTGCCGTACGAGCCTGACGCAGCCGCCCACGCAAGTCCCTTAGTTACCGGAGAACCATTTGCCGTATCTGTCGCACCTATATTGTAGTAGTTATATATTCCAGGATAAGATGTACTCTTACCACTCGCAGCGACTCCCGCTGTCGTTCCCATCTCAAGTCTTATACGGGATGCAATGTGATAAGGGCTGACACCACTTTGTGCTGCCGCATCCATTATTATTTGTGCATATGTCTTGCTCTCACCATCAGGAATAGTCTGATACATAAATGAGCCCTTAAGAATTGCCTCCACTCCACTCTCATTTTGTACGCCCTGCTGATATGAAAGGCTCTCAAATACAAATATATAATTCTCATAAAGGTATGTACGCGGATCTAAATAATATGTCACAAGTGCATCTGAGGCTGCATACCATGTTGTTCCGTCATAAGGGCTCCATGTGTCCTTAACGTAATTATATCCTACACTTGTTGAGCGCCAATTATAATGAGGATATGACTTTGAACCATATACAAGATTTTTAATCTGTCCCTGCTTATTAACCTCATTTGAAACTAATGTATTCCAGTCAATTCCTGTCTGAACCGCCTTAAATTCCCAGTTTGGATAACTCTCATGTAATTTTCTAAGATAAACCTTATAACTTTCAGGGAAACCTTGTGCTGACAGCTTAGTTTCAAAATCTGTGTCGGATGACGGGTTAGAAGCCCCTCCATCCTGATTTATAGAAACAAACTGTGATGAAACATATCCTGTATAACTGTTTCCGGAATATGATAAAGAAACCTTATACCACGCTGAATTAGTGGTATCAAGAACTGTTAGCTGTTGTCCAGCCATAAGCATAATAACTGTTCCATTCTGATCTTTTATCGGGGTGCCACCCGGTGTCTCCCTGAAATAAACGTAGCTTGAATTAATACTGCCAGAGGTGGCAGCACTAGACCTTATATCATATTGTATTGGAGATAATATATTTAATGCCAACACAAAGGCAATTATACTATATATAAATCGTTTAGATTTTTTCATGCGTGTGCTCCTGTAAATTATGTAAACCATATCATAGTAAAACATAATAATTATACCACAATATATTGTAGGATGCACTATAATTTTCATATTTTCAATATTTTTACGCACAAAAAAAGCTGCTGACGGGAATCGAACCCGTGACCTCCGCACTACCAATGCGACGCACTACCGACTGTGCTACAGCAGCTTGTGTTTTTGAAACACAGCTATGATAATACTGTATTTTCATATCAATGTCAAGGATTATTTCGGCTCAGCTTGCCTCTTATACGCTGTAAGGCATTGCTCACGGATTTCTCACTTTTGCCAAGCTCAAGTGCCATATCCATGCGTGACATTCCACCAAGATACAGATGTAAAACCTTTCTCTCAAGAGGGCTTAGATCTGACTCTATCTGCTTGGAAAGAACGCTCTGCTGTTCTCTCGCAATAACCATATTCTCAGGATTTGTCTGGTTCTCCTCAGCCTCAAGATTATCTGCAAGCATAGTGCCATACTCATCATTTTCCGCATAAATTGAAACGTAAGTATTTAGCGGGGTATGTTTTTTTCTGTTAGAGGCTGTTATAGCTGTCTTTATCTGTCTCCTTACACACAGCGTCGCAAAGGTAGAGAAGCTGCTACCCTTATCTGTCTCATAATCACGGATAGCCTTAAAAAGACCTATCATTCCCTCCTGCGCTATATCCTCAGTCTCAGCCCCGATAAGATATACAGTTCTTATCTCACGCTTTACCAGATTGCCATACCTCTTTAGCATATACTCCATTGCATCAGCATCCCCTGAATGTATAAGCTCTATTACCTCATTATCAGATAAATTATCGTACTTCATCTAATCTCCCTTATATGTTATCTCCCCATCCTCTGTCGTACTACCTCATATGCTAATACTCCGGCAGCAACAGATGCGTTAAGCGAATCAATATCTCCCTTCATAGGTATTGAAACAACATAATCACATTTTTCTTTGACAAGGCGGCTTACACCACTTCCCTCATTGCCGATTACAAGACCTATTGCACCGGTTAAGTTACAGTCATACATAAGCTGTCCGTCCATATCTGCACACGCAAACCACATTCCACGCTTTTTTAAATCATCTATTGTCTTAGCAATATTTGTAACCTTTGCAACAGGTGTATAATTAACTGCACCGGCTGAAGCCTTTACTACTGTAGCTGTAAGTCCCGAAGCCCTGCGCTTAGGAATAATTACACCATGTGCTCCGCACAAATTAGCTGTACGGATAATAGCTCCAAGGTTATGAGGATCTTCTATCTCATCTAATATGAAGATAAAAGGTTCCTCACCCTTTGCCTCTGCTGCTGCAAATATATCATCCACCTCAGCATAGGCGTAAGCTGAACAAATTGCTATAACGCCCTGATGCTTTCTCGTTGATGACATCTGGTCAAGCTTTTCCTTGGCAACAAAATTAACTATAACATCATGCTTCTTAGCGTCCCTCAGGATTGTGCTTATCGTTCCATCCTTAAGACCATCCTGTATATACAGCTTATCTATTGTTCTTCCTGCACGAAATGCCTCTATTACCGCATTTCTTCCCTCAAGCTTATGCTCATCCTCACGGATATCATCAGTACCCTGCATCTGTAATGTCCTTTCCGATTTCTATACCATCTATTTGTTAATGTATTCCTGTATCATTTTATTGACAAATGCTTCAAGCCTCTTTATATCTCCCTTTAAATATAAATATCCAAACAGAGCCTCAAGACCTGTAGCCTTCCTGTACTCACCCATAGTAGCATTCTTGGCTTTGGAGTGAGTTGTCGCATTTCTGCCGCGCTTATATATATCAGTCTCATCCTCACTTAAATCATCCATAATAGAATCTATAAAATGAGCCTGATTGCCGGCTTTAACTATATTGCATACATCCTTGTGATATTTGTAGGTCTGCTTGTTTACGTTCATCACGTAATAGCTCTTAACCATCAAATCAAGCACACTGTCTCCAATATACGCAAGTGAAAGCGGCGAATACTGATATGCATTATTAACCTCACCTGCATTGTTGATATCATTACCGCGAAGCATATCTATCTTCTCACTGGTATTGGTATTTACGTTTATGCTCTCTTCCATCTCACACCTTCTCTGGTATCCTCAAGAATTATACCCTTCTCTGTAAGCAGGTCACGGATTTCATCTGCTCTTGTAAAGTTTCTGTCCTTTCTCGCCTGCTGACGCTCACTGATAAGCTTCTCGATTTCTTCATCGAGCATACCCTTATCTTCCTTTATAACTATACCGAGTATGTCACACAGCTTTGAAAGTGTATCATACAATATCTTTGCGTATGCAGATGTGCTGTCATCAGATATAGTTGTATTAGCAAACTTAACAAGCTCAAATATAGCTGATATCGCATCTGCTGTGTTAAGGTCATCATCCATAGCTGCCTCAAACTTATCTACATATGACTGAATTTCTTTTGCATTTTCTGTTTCCTTGTCAGTCATGGCATCGCCACTTCCTGCATTTACAAGCTCATCTAATCTTGTAGCAGCAGTCTTAATTCTGTCAAGTCCGTTCTTAGATGCCTCAACTAATTCCTGAGAGAAATTAAGAGGTGTTCTGTAATGGGCTGACAGCATAAAGAATCTTATAACCTGAAGGTCATACTTCTCACCTATCTCTCTTACTGTGAAGAAGTTGCCAAGTGACTTAGACATCTTCTCATTGTTAATCTTAAGGAAGCCATTATGCATCCAATATCTCGAAAACTCTATATCGTTAGCTGCCTCCGACTGTGCTATCTCGTTCTCATGGTGAGGGAATATCAAATCCTCTCCACCTGCATGGATATCTATTATATCGCCAATATATTTCTTAGACATAACTGAGCACTCAAGATGCCAGCCCGGTCTGCCCTCGCCCCAAGGTGAAGGCCATGATGGCTCTCCTTCCTTCTTAGGCTTCCAGAGAACAAAATCAAGAGGATCTTCCTTCTCATCCTCACCTGAAACTAAAAGCTCTCTGAATCCACTTCTAAGGTCATCTATATTCTTCTTAGAAAGCTTGCCATAATCTCCAAAGCTTCTTGTTCTGAAATATACTGTTC
>CAVELH010000057.1:0-13367 GCA_963616385.1 bacterium
CCCATACTACAAAGAGCTCTGCATCCTTCTCTGCAAGCTTAGCACGAAGGTTGTCCAGATACTCATTATCTCTTATCTCCTCTGTAAAAGGAGCATTGATTAATACTGTGTCATTATACTCAAGTGCCTCAAATGCAAAATCAAGAACAGCATAATACTCATAATCACGAATCTCTCTCTGGAAGAAATCTGAAGATCTGTTATACTCCTCTCCTGCAACCTTGAATATCTGCTTTGACAATACAATAAGTGTATCCTTGTCAAGATATACACAGTTGTTAAGCGCCTTAGCTAATTTTTTTGATATAAATGTCTTTCCACATGCTGGCGGTGAAGTAACTAAAATTAATTTCTTCATAATATTAACGTGCCTCCTGTAATCATATTGCCATGTACAGATATGCACATGGCATTTACTATCGATATATTATCATAAAATACGCTCACTAACAAGCAATTCTACTTCTTTGTGATATATCCCTGTGCCTTGAGAAGCTCTGCACAAAGCACTGCTCCACCTGCTGCACCACGAACTGTATTATGTGACAATCCAACGAACTTCCAATCATAGATTGTATCCTCACGAAGTCTGCCCACACTAACTCCCATACCGTTCTCATAATCAACATCAAGAGTTACCTGTGGTCTGTTGTCCTCCTCCATATACTGGATAAACTGCTTTGGAGCAGAAGGAAGATTAAGCTCCTGTGGAGCCCCCTTGAAGGTAACAAGCTTCTCAATAAGCTGCTCCTTAGTAGGCTTCTTCTTAAACTTAACAAATACGGCTGCTGTATGTCCATTTAATACAGGAACTCTTATACACTGACATGTAATCTTAGGGCTCTCTGCCGGAACAATAACGCCATCCTTTATCTCACCCCATATACGAAGTGGCTCCTTCTCAGATTTTTCTTCCTCACCACCGATAAATGGGATTATATTGCCAACCATCTCAGGCCAATCCTTAAATGTCTTACCTGCACCTGAAATTGCCTGATATGTTGTAGCGACAACCTCATATGGCTCATACTCCATCCATGCTGTAAGAACAGGTGCATATGACTGAATTGAGCAGTTAGGTTTAACAGCGACAAATCCTCTTGTTGTTCCAAGTCTCTTCTTCTGGAAATCTATAACCTTCATATGCTCTGCATTAATCTCAGGAACTACCATAGGAACATCAGGTGTCCATCTGTGTGCACTGTTGTTAGATACAACAGGTGTCTCTGTCTTAGCATATGCCTCCTCGATTGCCTTTATCTCATCCTTAGACATATCTACAGCACTGAATACAAAATCTACTGTTGATGCAACCTCATCAACCTCATTTACATTGTGTACTATAAGCTTCTTAACTGCCTCAGGCATAGGTGTATCCATCTTCCATCTGTCACCTACAGCCTCTTCATATGTCTTACCGGCACTTCTTGGGCTTGCTGCAATTGTTGTTACCTCAAACCAAGGATGATTCTCAAGCAAAGCTATGAATCTCTGTCCTACCATACCGGTTCCGCCTAATATACCAACCTTTAACTTGTCGCTCATTTTATCGTCCTCCATATATTGTCGTAGAATTATTTATTTTACGGCTCTTACCTTGACAACGCCATCAATTTCCTTGATTGCATCAAGTATAGAATCATCAGCCTTCTCTGATAAATCAAGAATAGTATATGCCCAATCTCCTCTTGACTTACTTACCATATCAGATACATTGATACCCTTTGATGAAAATGCACCAGTAAACTGTGTAATCATATTAGGTATATTCTTATGGCATACTGTTATTCTTGCCGCAGCCTGACATACACCGGCATCACATGCAGGGTAATTAACTGAGTTCTTAATATTACCATTCTCAATGTAATCCTTAATCTGCTGAACTGCCATCATAGCACAGTTATCCTCTGACTCTGCTGTAGATGCACCAAGGTGTGGAAGTGTAATAACATTATCTACACTGGCAATCTTGGCATTAGGGAAATCTGTTACATACTTTGATACCTTACCAGAAGCAAGTGCCTCTATCATATCATCATCATTAACAAGGACATCTCTTGCAAAGTTGAGAATCTTAACTCCATCCTTCATCATTGCAAATGCATCCTTATTAAGCATTCCCTTAGTAGAATCAAGTGCAGGTACATGAATTGTTATATAATCACACTCTCTGTAGATATCCTCAACATTAGTTATATGCTTAACATGGCTTGAAAGTCTCCAGGCAGCCTCAACAGATACATATGGATCATATCCGTATACTTCCATACCAAGACGATATGCAATGTTGGCAACCTTGGCTCCGATAGCTCCAAGTCCGATAACACCGAGCTTCTTGCCCTTTATCTCGCAGCCTGCATACTTTGACTTCTGCTTTTCTACTGCCTTACCGATATTCTCGTCAGAAGCATTGTCCTTAACCCAGTTGTATCCACCCATAAGGTCTCTTGATGCGAGGAGAAGTCCTGCAATAACGAGCTCCTTAACACCGTTAGCGTTAGCTCCCGGTGTGTTGAATACTACAATACCCTTCTCGGCACATTTGTCGAGTGGAATATTGTTTACGCCTGCTCCCGCACGGGCAACAGCAACAAGATTGTCTGACAGCTCTAAGTCATGCATTGCTGCACTTCTTACAAGCACTGCCTCTGCCTCTGCGAAATCATCTGTCTTTTCGTACTTATCATCAAGTAAATCCATACCGCATGCTGCGATAGGATTCAAACAATTAACCTTTATCATAATCTAAATCTCCCTTTCAATCCTATGAATTAGCTGCCTCAAATTCTTTCATGAACTGTACCAATTTCTCAACGCCCTCGATTGGCATAGCATTGTAGATAGAAGCACGCATACCACCAACTGTTCTGTGTCCCTTTAAGTTTACGAAACCAGCCTCAGTTGCTTCCTTAACAAACTTAGCGTCAAGCTCATCATTGCCTGTTACGAATGGAACATTCATAAGTGAACGGTCTTTCTTCTCAACTGTTCCGTGGAACATCTTAGAAGAATCAAGGAAATCATACAATATAGCAGCCTTCTTCTCATTGTGAATCTTCATAGCTGAAAGACCGCCCATCTCCTTTACCCACTTGAATACAAGACCACAGATATAGATACCGTAGCATGGTGGTGTGTTGTAGAGTGAGTCATTGTCTGCCTGTGTCTTATACTTAAGCATTGTTGGTGTAAATGGCATTACGTCATCTCTGATTAAATCCTCTCTTATAATAACCACTACTACACCTGCTGGTCCGACGTTCTTCTGTACGCCAAAGTAAATGAGACCGTAATCTGATACATTTACAGGCTGTGAAAGAATGTCAGATGACATATCAGCTACAAGAATCTTACCCTTTGTGTTAGGTAACTGCTTGTAAGTTGTTCCGTATATTGTATTGTTATGGCAGATATATACATAGTCTGCATCCTCATCTATAGGAAGGTCTGAACAGTCAGGTATATATGTAAATGTCTTATCTGCCGATGATGCAACCGCATTTACCTTACCATACTTCTTAGCTTCCTCGTAAGCCTTCTTAGCCCACTGACCTGTGATGATGTAATCAGCTACGCCATTCTTCATCAGGTTCATAGGGATTGCAGCGAACTGCTGTGATGCTCCTCCCTGTAAGAACAATACCTTGTAATTATCAGGTATATCCATCAAATCTCTAAGATCACGTTCTGCCTCTTTGATGATGTTGTCATAAACTTTGGATCGGTGGCTCATCTCCATAACGCTCATACCGGAGCCTTTGTAGTCAAGCATCTCCTCTGCCGCCTGCTTAAGAACAACCTCAGGTAAAACTGATGGTCCTGCTGAAAAATTAAATACTCTTGCCATTATCCCTTTCCTCCTAATTTTTATTATCTAAATCCTGCTGATCAAAGCAGGTCTCTAGTGCTGCTCCCGCTGCTACCATAGGCCATACCTTGTCATCCTCGCCTATGATACAGTCGATAACTACAGGTGCATTTAATTCTACTGCCTTCTTAAATGCAGCCTCAAACTCGTCAAGTGTTGTAGCTCTCATGCCAGTTGCTCCGAGTGCCTCTGCAACCTTAACGAAATCAACATTGTCATTTAATATTGTATTTGAATATCTATGGTCATAGAACAATGTCTGCCACTGTCTAACCATTCCAAGCACATGATTGTTAATTACAACCTGAATAATAGGTATATTATATCTTGCAGCAGTTGCAATCTCATTCATGTTCATTCTAAAGCATCCATCACCTGCTATATTGACAGTGATGTTCTCAGGCATTCCAACCTTGGCACCTATACACGCTCCCACACCGAAGCCCATTGTTCCAAGTCCACCTGATGAGAGGAACTGTCTTGGCTTAGTGTACTTGTAGTACTGTGCAGCCCACATCTGGTGCTGTCCTACGTCAGTTGTGATTGTTGCCTTGCCATCTGTAACCTCATATATCCTGTTAATGATAGCCGGACCTGTCAAATGCTCAAGGTCTCCATGGTCAGGATATTCAGCACGAAGCTCATCTATCTCTGCCATCCAATCCTTATGCTCCATAGACTTAATTCTTGTGGCAATCATCTTAAGAACTTCCTTCGCATCGCCTATAACACTGCAATCAACAGTTATGTTCTTATTAATCTCTGCCGCATCTACATCAATATGTATTATCTTGGCATTATTTGCAAATTTAGATGCGTTACCTATAACTCTGTCTGAGAATCTTGCACCTATAACAATAAGCAAATCCGCCTTATTAACTCCAAAATTAGATACCTTAGTACCATGCATACCAATCATGCCTGTGTATCTAGGTGATGTTCCATCATATGCGCCCTTTCCCATAAGAGTATCACATATAGGAGCATCTATCTTATCAACAAATTTCTTAAGCTCCGGTGAAGCACCTGCTGTAATCACACCGCCACCTGCTATAACAAATGGTCTCTCGGAATTCTCTATCATAAGAATAGCCTTATCAAGGTCATCAGCCTTGATTGTTGATGTAACTCTCTCGATTGGTTCCGGTGCCTTAGGCTCATAATCTGCTACATTGGCAGTTACATCCTTGGTTATATCAACAAGTACAGGACCAGGTCTTCCACTCTGTGCAATCTTAAATGCTCTTCTTATTGTATCTGCAAGCTCATGTACGTTCTTGACAATGAAGCTGTGCTTAGTGATAGGCATTACAACTCCAGCAATATCTATCTCCTGAAAGCTGTCCTTACCAAGTAATGATACTCCAACATTAGCTGTGATTGCTACAACTGGTATGGAATCCATATATGCTGTAGCTATACCTGTTACAAGGTTAGTTGCACCAGGGCCTGATGTAGCCATGCACACACCAACCTTACCTGTGGCACGCGCATATCCGTCTGCTGCATGTGCAGCTCCCTGCTCATGTGATGTCAATATATGATGTATCTCGTCCTGATGCTTGTAGAGTGCATCATATACATTAAGGATAGTTCCACCCGGATATCCAAATACAGTATCTACACCCTGCTCCTTCAGGCACTCGATTATAATCTCTGAACCTGTTAATTGTTTCATATTTTTTCTCCTTTTAACGAAATCCTAACATTCATAAAGCTTAGAATAGCACATTATAGTGCATTATTCAACATTTTTCCATATTCCTAAAGCTCAAGGATAGCTCCACGGTTACCAGATGTAACCATCTTTGCATATCTTGCAAGATATCCTGTAGTTACCTTTGGCTCTCTAGGTGTCCATGCTGCCTTTCTCTTAGCAAGCTCCTCATCAGATACCTTAAGGGTAAGGCTGCATGCATCTATATCTATGCTTATGATATCTCCCTCTTCAACAAGTGCTATAGGTCCTCCAACAGCAGCCTCAGGTGATACATGACCGATTGATGCTCCACGGCTTGCTCCTGAGAATCTTCCATCTGTTATAAGAGCAACTGATGAACCAAGTCCCATACCTGCTATTGCTGATGTAGGGTTAAGCATCTCTCTCATTCCAGGACCACCCTTAGGTCCCTCATAACGGATAACAACAACGTCACCCTCTACAATCTTTCCACCCTTAATTGCTGCGATAGCGTCCTCCTCGCACTCAAATACTCTTGCAGGACCTTCGTGCTTCATCATCTCAGGTACAACTGCTGAACGCTTAACTACTGAACCATCTGGTGCAAGATTTCCCTTAAGAACTGCAAGTCCGCCAGTCTTACTGTATGGATTATCAAGTGTTCTTATTACCTCTGGATTCTTATTTGCAACACCGTCTACAGCCTCGCCTATAGTCTTGCCTGTTACAGTCATGCAGTTCTCATTTAAGAGTCCTGCCTCCTTCAACTCGTTCATAACTGCATATACACCGCCAGCCTCATTTAAGTCCTCCATGTATGTAGGACCAGCTGGTGCAAGGTGGCAAAGGTTAGGTGTCTTTGCACTTATCTCATTTGCCATTGATATATCAAAGTCAAATCCAATCTCATGTGCTATAGCAGGAATATGAAGCATTGAGTTTGTTGAACATCCAAGTGCCATATCAACTGTAAGCGCATTTAATATTGCATCCTTCGTGATTATATCTCTTGGTCTTATGTTCTTTCTGTACATATCCATAACAGCCATACCTGCATGCTTGGCAAGCTTTAATCTCTCTGAATATACAGCAGGGATTGTTCCATTTCCAGGAAGTCCCATACCAAGAGCCTCTGTAAGACAGTTCATTGAGTTAGCTGTGTACATACCTGAGCATGAACCACATGTAGGACATGCCTTACACTCAAATTCATTTACATCATCTGCTGACATTGTGCCTGCCGCATATGAACCTACTGCCTCAAACATTGATGAAAGGCTTGTCTTGTGTCCCTTAACATGACCTGCGAGCATAGGACCGCCTGATACGAATACAGTAGGTACATTAACTCTTGCAGCAGCCATAAGAAGTCCAGGAACATTCTTATCGCAGTTTGGAATCATTACAAGTGCATCAAACTGATGTGCTATAGCCATACATTCTGTTGAGTCAGCTATAAGGTCTCTTGTTACAAGTGAATATTTCATACCGATATGTCCCATGGCAATTCCGTCACATACAGCAATCGCAGGGAACATAACAGGTGTACCGCCTGCTGCTGCAACACCAAGCTTTACAGCCTGTGCTATCTTATCAAGATTCATATGTCCCGGAACAATCTCATTGTATGAACATACAATACCAACAAGTGGCTTAGACATCTCTTCCTCTGTCATACCAAGTGCATTGAACAGGCTTCTGTGTGGTGCCTGCTGCATACCAACCTTTACATTATCACTCTTCATAGCTTCTTAACTCCTTTTTACTCTATTTTTATATAACCATTATATTCTTTCAACAATAAGGTCTCCCATCTTATTGCAGCCGACAAGCTCAGTACCCTCTGATACGATATCACATGTTCTATAGCCATCAACTAATACCTGCTTTACAGCAGCCTCTATAGCATCAGCCTCCTTATCAAGGTCAAATGTATATCTGAGCATCATAGCTGCTGACAGTATAGTTGCTATAGGGTTTGCCTTATCCTGTCCTGCTATATCAGGTGCAGAACCGCCGCTTGGCTCATACATACCGAATTTTGTTTCATTAAGAGATGCAGACGCAAGCATTCCTATTGAACCTGTTATCATAGATGCCTCATCTGACAGGATATCTCCAAACATATTCTCTGTGAGTACCACATCAAACTGTGCAGGATCCTTTACGAGCTGCATAGCACAGTTATCAACAAGCATATGCTCATATGTAACCTCAGGATAATCCTTAGCTACCTCCTCAACTATCTTTCTCCACAATCTTGATGAGTCAAGAACATTTGCCTTATCAACACTTGTTACCTTCTTACGACGCTTCATAGCTATATCAAAGCCCTTTATAGCAATACGTCTTATCTCATTCTCATTGTATGTAAGTGTGTCAACGGCTGTCATAACTCCGTCAACTTCCTCTGTCTTTCTTGCCCCGAAATAAAGACCGCCTGTGAGCTCACGCATTATCATCATGTCAAAGCCTCTGTCAGCTATCTCCTCCTTGAGAGGGCAGGCACCCTTTAACTGCTCATATAAAAGTGCCGGTCTTAAATTAGCGAAAAGTCCAAGCTCCTTACGAATCTTTAGCAGACCAGCCTCAGGTCTCTTCTCAGGTGGAAGCTTATACCAAGGGGAGGTTGTTGTATTTCCTCCTATTGAGCCAAGCAATACTGCATCACTAGCCTTTGCACGCTCTACAGCTTCATCTGTAAGAGGTACACCTGTTGCATCTATAGAGCATCCTCCCATAAGAAGCTGCTCATAGTTAAATGTATGTCCGTACTTCTTACCAACCGCATCTAGAACCTTCATTGCCTGCATTACTACCTCAGGACCTATTCCATCGCCTTTTATGACTGCTATATTACAATTCATTTCTTATCCTCCGTTTTTAATTAATTTACAAATAAATGCTTTCTCTTTTTGAAGTAAATAATATTTAAAACTAAAAGTGTCAGATTTGTTACTAATGTGATATATGTATCTCCAGAAATTGATACATCCGGGCTCACTGATGACACAATAAAATAAAAAGCTGCAATATATATAAATCCTATAACTATATTTGCAATAAGCAAACCTATATACATTGATGGTCCGCATTTCTTATATCCTGAAAGCATGAATCTGGTTATTAACGCTAACACACCTAGTAACACAATACATATACCGATACACACATCAAGAATTTTAAGTCCATCAAAATTATTATATATAAAATCTAACTGTCTTGATGTAACTCCATAATGTGAACCTGTCATTACACGGAAACCATTAATAATATTTACCAATGCACTTAAAAACAATTGGAAGTATATTACAAATTTAAACCATTTCATTCCAAGCTCTGGCTGTACACTCTGTTGTGTATACTGTATATTATTCTGGTACATCTGTCCTGCATTATTAAATGAATTGTTCTGCATGTTATTCTGCATATTATTCTGATAATACCCTTGCTGCATATTCTGATTAGGAGCATTATATGTCTGCCCAGTACTTCCAACATAAGCACCGCAATTAGGACATGTATACTGTCCATCTGGAACTAAGCCTCCGCAATTACTACAATACATTTTTACCCTCCAATTTTAATATATAAACATATTTATTCTCTATTTGTAATACTTATCTGATATCTATTTATTCTTGCTGTTAATGTTATTAATCAGACCACCGTTCTTAATAATTTCCTGCATGAAAGGAGGAAATGCCTGACCTTTGAACTTGGTTCCCTTGGTCTTGTTATATATCATACCACTGTCAAAATCTACCTCTACCATATCTCCTGCCTCGATTCCCTTGGCAGCCTCCGGACACTCTATAATAGGGAGTCCTATATTGATAGCATTTCTGTAGAATATTCTTGCAAATGTCTCTGCAATAACACAGCTTATTCCTGATGCCTTTATAGCTATAGGTGCATGCTCTCTTGATGAACCACATCCAAAGTTCTTATTTGCAACCATTATATCGCCAGGCTTTACACGATTGACAAAGTCTGCATCTATATCCTCCATACACTTCTTGGCAAGCTCAGCCGGATCTGAAGAATTAAGATATCTTGCAGGGATAATAACATCTGTATCTACGTTATCTCCATATTTATGTACTGTTCCGTATGCTTTCATAACTATACCTCCTATAATCCAAGGTCGCTTGGACCGCTTATCTTACCTGTTATAGCTGATGCTGCGGCAACTGCCGGACTTGCAAGATATACCTCAGAATCAACGTGTCCCATACGTCCTACAAAGTTTCTGTTTGTTGTTGAGACTGCTCTCTCTCCGGCAGCCATAACACCCATATGTCCTCCAAGACAAGGTCCGCATGTAGGAGTTGAAACAATAGCCCCTGCCTCTATAAATATCTTAGTAAGTCCCTCATCAAGCATCTGCAAATACACTTCCTGTGTTCCAGGTATCACGATAACTCTAAGTCCCTTTGCTACATGTCTGCCCTTGATTATCTCAGCGGCAATTCTCATATCTGATATTCTTCCGTTTGTACATGAACCAATTACAACCTGGTCAATCTTAATATCGCCAACCTCATCAATAGTCTTTGTATTCTCAGGAAGATGTGGAAATGCAACTGTAGGCTTTAATGTTGAGAGGTCTATTGTGTACTCCTCATCATACTCTGCGTCTGCATCTGCCTCATACTTTGTATATGATTTTGTTGAATGTTCCTTCATGTACTCCTCTGTAAGCTCATCTACAGGGAATATACCATTCTTAGCACCAGCCTCGATAGCCATATTAGCTATAGTAAATCTGTCATCCATAGTAAGGTTCTTTATTCCCTCGCCGACAAACTCCATTGACTTATAAAGTGCTCCATCAACACCAATCATACCTATAATGTGAAGAATTACGTCCTTACCACTTACCCAAGGAGCCTTCTCGCCAACTATATTGAACTTAATTGCTGATGGAACCTTAAACCATGCCTTACCTGTAACCATTCCGGCTGCCATATCTGTACTACCTACACCAGTTGAAAATGCACCAAGTGCGCCATATGTACATGTATGTGAATCTGCACCGATACAGGTCTCACCTGCAACTATAAGTCCTTTTTCAGGAAGAAGTGCATGCTCTATACCCATCTCTCCAACGTCAAAGAAATTCTTGATTTCATTTGCACAAGAAAACTGTCTTACACATTTGCAGTGCTCAGCACTCTTGATATCCTTGTTAGGAGTAAAATGGTCCATAACGAGAGCTATCTTCTCCTTATCAAATACTTCCTTCTTATTAAATTTGTCCATCTCATGAATTGCAACAGGAGTTGTTACATCGTTGCCAAGAACCAAATCCAAATCTGCCTCAATCAACTGTCCTGCTGAAACAGTTGGAAGTCCTGCATGCTTAGCAAGAATCTTCTGCGTCATTGTCATTCCCATATCGGTTACCTCCATATCTCTTGTTTAAATATTTGATATATTTTATCACATCATAAATTATAATAAAAATATATATTTTTAATGTTTTATATAACTTGAAGTTATATCTCCACCATGCTATTATAATACTGATTTTGATATTAGGCAATATGGAGGTTTAAAAGCTTATGTACGATAATTTAAATAATTACAAGGTATTCTACACAGTGGCTAACATGGGCAGTATAAGCAAGGCTGCCGATGCACTGTTTATAAGCCAGCCTGCCATAAGCAAGTCGATAGCCAAGCTGGAGGATGGCATTAAAAGCAAGCTTTTCATCCGTACCTCAAAGGGAGCTAAATTGACGGATGAGGGAAAAATCCTGTATCAGCACATAGAGAAGGCATTTGACTGTATCAATCAGGGCGAGGATGAGATTAAGAGAATAAACGAGCTTGGAATAGGTCAGCTAAGGATAGGTGTAAGCACATCCCTGTGCAAGCATATTTTGCTTGATTACCTTCAGGACTACATCGTACAAAATCCCCACATAAAGGTTACAATAGACTGTCACTCTACTGTTAATACAATAAAGCTTTTACAGGAAGATAAAATCGATATAGGACTTATATGCGAAACAGACATACCCCACGGCTACAAATATTCAAAGGTCACAGATATCCACGATATATTCGTTGCAAGTGATGTATATATAGAAAACCTTCACCTTAGAGAACATGAGGAGGAGACTGCACCGGTTAATCCATTGCTTTTATCCGGAAACCTTACCCTGCTTGCAAACTCATTTCCGGAGAATGACGCAGGTGATGTACACGGACTTACAATAAAGGAAATACTTGAGAAATCCAACCTTATGCTTCTTGAGAAGAACAATATCACAAGAACACATATTGATGAGTATCTTTCAAGAGAACACATAAATCCTAATCAGGTTCTTGAAATTAACAACATGGATCTGCTTATTGATTTTGCTTCTATCGGTATGGGAGTTGCAAGTGTAGTAAGAGAATTTGCGACCGATTACCTCAAAAGCGGTCAGATACTAGAGCTTCCTCTTGAGACGGAAATACCAAAAAGAACTGTAGGCTTTGTATTTGCTGACACAAAAGAAAAACCCGCAGTTCTCTCACATTTTATAGATTTCTGTAATTTGAAATAATTGTATAACAAAACTGTTCATATATTTTTGTTATTTTATATTGGAACTAATAAATACATAATCAGCAGCATGGAGATATGGCAGAGCATAAGAGCATATTACAGCAGGTATTCATGCACATATCTCCTGAATTCATATCAGGCATACCATATCCTGTTCCCCTGCTCACATACCAGTCACTTCCACCCTGCATCTTCGACTTCATCTGCTTATATTCATAATTGTCAGGCTCCATGGCAATAGCCCTGTCTATGTGCTCCATGGCTGTAGCCTGATTGCCAGAGCCCATATTCGCAACAGCACTAAGATAATACCATCTTCCATTTCTGTCATCTATATCATTAAGAGTTCTAAGTGCCTCTGCAAACATTCCATTAATTATAAAATTCTGAGCTGCCGCAAGACGGGATTCCTCCCTGCTTGTACCACCGCCCTCGTTTCTGGCACATCTCCACGCCTCAGCACTTGCCCCAAATCCTCCGAAACCGCCAAAGTCTCCGTAGCTGTTTGAAGCACCTCCCGTATTGCCATCCATAATACTCTTATAGGCAGCCTGTACCTCTTTGAACTTCTCAAGTGCCTTATCCTTGTCAGGATTATTTATATTTGCATCAGGATGGTACTTCCTGCTAAGTGTCCTATATGCCTTTTTAACCTCTTCCTCTGTAGCTCCATGTTTTAGCCCCAGAACCTCATACGGATCTCTCATACTGTCTGTTCCTTCCCGACAGCCTTGCTGTCATCAAAAAATCTAGTCCAAATTCCTGAATATATAACATTTCTTAATATTGAAACCTCTTCAACTATCGGAAGCTTCTCATACACCTTAGCCATATCCGCAGCGACAAGCATAAGCAGCTGCTTGACATAACCTCTAAATTGCTCAGTCTCCATTGATTTATATTTATCCGTAAATGGATTGAACTTATCCTTTGCCACATCCTCTTTTACATCATCATAAGCATCAAGGATATATATAAATTTACCAAGATAAAAGCCAAACTCACCAAGCTTTTCAGACCAGTCCTCTTTATATATGTTACTGTCAGCTTCACCTTTACCCTTAAGCTCATTTGGTGAAACTGCAAATATCTCACGCATTATATCTCCGAAGCAGCCTGCTAACACATCAATATTAGTGTTTCCTGCCTTTTCGTATAAAGAAAGCTCTCTTATCTTTCTTCTTATAACTACAGCCTTATGTCTATATGTTTTCGCTGTTTTCTTTACTTTATTCCTTATCACACCACTGTATGAC
>CAVELH010000058.1:0-6865 GCA_963616385.1 bacterium
AAGCCTGCTGCCAGCGATACAATTCCAATAAGCACAGTTTCTATTATAAGAATTGCTGATACCTTACTCTTACCCATTCCAAGCAGCATATAAATTCCGAATTCCTTCTTACGCCTTTTCATAAGAAATGCACTCGCATATACAATAAGAAATCCTAATATAAATGAGACAAATACACTGACTGCTGACATAGTATCATTCATCATTTTTATTACATCATGCGTATCTGACGATACATTAAGCATAATCGTCTGGCTTCCCAATGCATTAAATACATAAAAGATTGCTACTCCTAATATAAGTGTTACAAAGTATATAAGATAATTCTGAATACTTTTTATAATATTTCTGACAGATAATTTAAAGAGCATCATTTAAACTACCCCCTAACATCGTCACTACATCAATAATGCGGTCAAAGAATTCCTTTCTGGAAGCATCTCCCTTTCTAAGTTCATTAAATATTTTGCCATCCTTTATGAAGATAACCCTTGATGCATAACTTGCCGTAAATGCATCATGCGTAACCATAAGTATTGTTGCTGACAGAAGCTCATTTATATGCTTCATACTCTCAAGCAGTTGTCTTGCCGATTTAGAGTCGAGTGCTCCTGTCGGTTCATCTGCAAGCACAAGCTTAGGATTGGTGATAAGAGCTCTCGCAGCCGCAACTCTCTGCTTCTGACCACCACTCATCTGATAACTGTATTTCTTCAAAACATCATCTATACCAAGCTTATCTGCAATTGCATTTACTCTTTTCTCAATCTCCTTTGGCTTTACATTCTGTATTGATAAAGCAAGTGCAATATTCTCATATGCAGTCAGTGTATCAATCAGATTGAAATCCTGAAATATAAATCCAAGCTCCTCTCTTCTGAACCTGTTAAGATTATTACCTTTTATTTTGGTGATATCCTTACCATCCACATATATATGTCCTGCGGTAACCTTATCAATTGTTGATATGCAATTCAGAAGTGTTGTTTTACCCGAACCACTAGCTCCCATTATTCCCACAAATTCTCCTTTATCAAGCGAAAATGTAATATGGTTTACCGCCTTTGTCAGGTTAGTTTTGTTACCATAATATTTTTCCACATCGTCTACTTTTAATATTTCATTCATAGTACTTTTTCTCCTTACTTAGGTAAATACACATATGTTTAATAAATACCTGTTATTTACAGATATTATATTTTTATATATGTCGTATCACCATCGTTTTATATTACGGTAAACTTACAATTTTGTAATATTTCTTCTCTCATATCTTTATTTTAAATAATAATCATTCTTTCCAAACGAAATGCTGACACTTGTTCCCTCTCCATCAACCGATGATATATCTATCTCATGCCCTAATTTATCACACAGCCTTTTGCAGATATAAAGCCCCATACCCGTAGACACATTATTTTTTCTTCCATTTTCGCCGGTAAACGACCTCTCAAACACCCGTGGTACATCCTTTATCGCTATTCCTATTCCGTTATCCTTTATTGTAAGTATAGTTTTGTCTTTTGCTTCCTCCACCTCAAAACTTATATACGATTCTTTATTTTTATCCATATATTTGACGCTATTGTTTATAATCTGTCCAAGCATAAAGGTTATCCATTTGCCATCTGTTACAACATCCTTATCTGTGTTATTTTTTTGTATCTTTATCCTGTTGCCTAACAAAAGCTCCTTTTGCTGCAACAAAACGTTGTTAATAACACCTTCCAAATTACATTTTTTCAGGATGTAGTCTTTTTCTGGTGCATCAGCACGGGCATAATATAAAATCTGTTCCACATAATCATTCATTCGGTTAATCTGAACAAGCTGTTTAGCTACATCAATATTTCCATTATAATTCATCAGCTTTATCGCTGAAATGGGGATTTTAATCTGGTGTATCCACATCTCCAGATATTCCTTGAATTCTACATACGACTGTTCTATTTCATTAAGCCTCTCCTTCATGGAGCGGTCAACCTCGTACATAACATCCATTAATATCTCTCCCTCAGCAAAATTGGGATTTAATTTCATTTCCGTAAGCAGATACTTCTGGTCTAAGCCTTCAAGAATATTATACATCTCATTATAAAATTTTCTCTTCTTTAAATATTCTGTTAATAGCTGAAACACAGAAAGAATAACTATAATCAGGGCAAGCACATTCATATAATCATGCCTAATCTTACATGCGTACCCCATCACATAGATAGCTATAATGATAAATACCACCGAAAAAATAAATGCAAGCTTTTCTTTTATATAAATCACAAGTTTCATATAAGCATATACCCCTGTCCTCTCTTCGTCCTTATTGCATCAGAAAGTCCCATATCAGATAACTTTTTTCTCACTCTGTTAATATTAACAGTTAATGTGTTATCATCAACAAATTCCTCAGAATCCCATAGATACCCTATCAATTCATCTCTTGATATAATTCGTCCCTGATTATTAATCATATATGTGAGGATTGCCATCTCATTTTTACTGAGTTCAAGCTCCAAATCACCTCTACTCATAATCGCACGATTCACATCTAAGCAAAGCCCATTATATATAAGGCGGGCTTCTGTCTCATTTCTTCCAAGCCTCTTAAATACCGCTTCTATATGTAGCAGTAATATCGATGGGTTGTATGGTTTGGTGATATAATCATCAGCGCCAAAGCTCATCGAAATAAGCTCGTCCATCTCGGTATCTCTGCTCGTAACCATAATTACAGGGGTATCTGATTCCTTACGAAATTGCTTTAGTATATTCTGTCCATCAGCCGCAGGAAGATTGATATCAAGCAATATCATATCCGCATGTGCCAAAATCATCTGCTCCACTATGTTATCGAAGTCCGATATGTATTCCGCAGCATAACCATTCTTCTCAAGAAGAACCATAAGTTCCTGTGCAAGCGATATATCATCCTCTATTATAAGAAGCTTTTTCATATATAAATACCCCCTTATGACATAATAATCTACAACTTAGCAAGCTGCTCTACCGTCTCTTTATCAAGCTTAGTCGCCAGACATATCTGTTCTACCGTGAAGTTATTCTCATACATATTTTTAATAATTTCCACTTGAGCACATTCCATGCCTTTCTCCATGCCTTGCTCCATGCCTTGCTCCATGCCTTGCTCCATGCCTTTCTCTAGTCCTTGCTCCATGCCCTGTTCTAGTCCCTGTTCCATACCACGCGCCAAGCCCTTTTCTATCAGCTTATCCACCATAATACCGTACATAGACATACTTACATCCTCCCATTCCTCGGACTGCTTGACCTCCTGTACAATATTATCTAACTGTATAATCCTGCTATCCTCTATAATCACATCCGAATTATCCAGTCTGCTATCCTTCATATATTGTAACAAAGAGACCAGCTCTGGTCTTCCATTCTTACTACTCATATTCAGAAAAATCTTCTTAGTTCCATCATTAAGATATAGTCCATCAACTTCTTCACATTTTTCCATAAATGTGTACATGGCAAGGTCGTGTCCAAATAAATCGTCCTGCGTTATAAATATTATAACAGTTTGTGAAAGATTTTTATATTTTGTTTGTTTACCTGATTTTAGATAAGGGGAATCAATAAGACTTTGATAAAATCTTGAGCGTTTAGGAATATTATCGTTAGATATCTCGTTCTGCATTTCTGTATCGAACTGCCGGTCATTATAATCTATTGCCCAGGCATCTAACCTAATTGCTCTCTTACCCTTCTTATTTAAAATCACCTGTTCAACCTTTACCTCTTTTAGCTTAAGATTATCCTCGTTCAATATAATACTTAGAATTATCTCGTAAGCCTTCTTGTTTTTCAATACTGATAAAAACAGTCCAAAATCACTGAGATTAATGTCCTGATTATCAAGTACAACATCCTGCAAGTTCATATCATCCATAAATGTACCTCCTGTGTACCATCCGCAGGAAGCAACCCTCCCTGCCAAATTGTATTAATGTGATTTAGCAAAGAGATCTGAATCTAATGAACGTCACAAAGAACGTGACAAAAATAATGAACTATAGAATTCTTGATATCATTTGCATGGATATACTATAACATATACTATTATAAATGTCATCTAGTTTTCAAATATTTCACAAATTCTTCAGAACATAATACATCTCTTTTAATAATATGTAAATTAAATGTATTAACATCTATAACAATATAATTGATGCATTGTTCTTAGCGATATATATTAAATACAGGTAGTGCAGGAACGCGCTCTCGCTCGGTTGAGAACATAGCAGTACTAAACAAATACCGGAGCAGAACAATTAAGTTCTGCCCCGGTATTCGTTAAGTGCTGATGTTCTCAAACGGTTCCTGCGTACTACCTGTATTTAAATAATATCGCATAAACACATCAAACAACAAACTCTTATAAATTACACATTGTATGTCCTTATTATCATAAAAGAGCTATATTACAGAGTAACCTCAACTTTTTCAAGCTTCCATATCTCCTGTGCATACTCCTCGATAGTTCTATCTGATGAGAACTTACCTGCACAAGCTGTATTGAGCATAACCATCTGTGCCCACTTTGTCTTGTCCTTGTATGCCTTGTTTACTCTCTTCTGAGCATCTGCATATGAATCGAAATCCTTCAATGTGAAATATACATCTCTCTTAACAAGTGAATCATATAAATCTCTGAAGAGCTCCTTATCACCATCAGAATATGTTCCATCTACTAACTGATCTAATACCCTCTTAAGAGCAGGGTTTGAGTTGTAGATATCCATTGGATTATATCCGCCATCTCTCTCGTACTTCATAACCTCTTCTGCTGACAAACCGAAGATAAATGCATTCTCAGCACCAACCTCTTCAACTATCTCTACGTTAGCACCATCCATAGTACCGAGTGTAACTGCACCGTTAAGCATGAACTTCATGTTACCTGTACCTGAAGCCTCTCTTGATGCTGTAGAAATCTGCTCACTTACATCTGCTGCTGCAAATATAATTTCAGCATTTGAAACTCTGTAGTTCTCTATAAATACAACCTTAATCTTGCCCTTGATTGACTTATCATTGTTGACAACATCTGCTACTGCATTGATGAGCTTGATTGTAAGCTTGGCTGTCTTATAACCTGCTGCTGCCTTAGCACCAAAGATAAATGTTGTTGGCTCGAAATCCATATCTGGGTTAGCCTTTAACTCATTATATAAGTGCATAACATGAAGAATGTTAAGCTGCTGTCTCTTATACTCATGAAGTCTCTTAACCTGAACATCGAAGATTGAGTTAGGATCTACCTCAATACCATTATGCTCCTTGATGTACTCAGCAAGACGAACCTTGTTCTTATACTTGATATCCATGAACTCCTTCTGAGCCTTCTTATCTGTTGCTGCTTTCTTAAGCTTAGCAAGCTCTGGAAGGTTAGTAATCCATGCATCACCAATTCTCTTTGTAACCCAGTCAGCAAGAAGTGGATTACCGTGAAGAAGGAATCTTCTCTGTGTAATACCATTTGTCTTATTGTTGAACTGCTCTGGTCTCATCTCATAGAAATCCTTAAGCTCTCTCTTCTTAAGAATATCTGTATGAAGCTTAGCAACACCATTTACAGAGTAGCTGCCTGCGATAGCAAGATGAGCCATCTTAACCTGACCATCATAAAGAATAGCCATGTTCTTAACCTTATCCTGATTTCCCGGATACTTATCCTCGATAAGAGCAACATATCTTCTGTTAATCTCATCAACTATCTGATAAATTCTAGGAAGAAGCTTCTGGAAGAGGTCGATTGGCCACTTCTCAAGTGCCTCAGCCATGATTGTATGGTTTGTATATGCACAGGTTCTGCATGTGATATCCCAAGCATCATCCCACTCAAGATTCTCCTCATCAACAAGGATTCTCATAAGCTCTGCAACAGTTACAGTAGGATGTGTATCATTCAACTGGAATGTAACCTTATTAGGAAGGTCATGTATATCTGCATTATTCTCCTTAAACTTAAGTATAGCTCTCTGAACTGAAGCTGATACGAAGAAATACTGCTGCTTCAAACGAAGCTCCTTACCTGAATAATGATTATCATTAGGATAAAGAACCTCAACGATATTTCTTGCAAGGTTAGCCTGCTCAACTGCGTTCTGATACTCACCCTTATCAAATGATGTAAGATTGAACTCCTGAACTGGCTCAGCGTCCCATATTCTAAGTGTATTAACTACATTGTTGCCATATCCGATAACTGGTAAATCATAAGGTATAGCACGAACAGCCTGATAATCTGTATGGATAAAGTAATTCTTGCCATCTTTGCACTCTGTACGAACATATCCACCAAACTTAACCTCAACCTCATACTCAGGTCTCTTAACCTCAAATGGGTTACCATCCTTAAGCCAGTTATCCGGCTTCTCTATCTGATATCCGTTCTCAATAGCCTGCTTAAACATACCATAACGATATCTGATACCACAACCATATGCAGGATAATTAAGAGTAGCAAGTGAATCAAGGAAACAAGCTGCAAGTCTTCCCAAACCACCATTACCAAGTGCTGCATCTGGTTCCTGATCCTCTATTACATTCAAATCAAATCCAAGTTCATCAAGAGCTTCCTTAACCTGCTCATAGCAAGTAAGATTAATCATATTATTACCAAGTGCTCTACCCATCAAAAACTCCATAGACAAGTAGTATACAGTCTTTGCATTCTGCTTCTCATAAGCCTTCTGTGTTGCTATCCAACGATCAATAATATCATCCTTTACTGCATACGCAACAGCCTGAAATACCTGCTGTGGTGTAGCCTCATCCAATGTCTTTCTGAAAAGATTCTTGACATTGTTTATTACTTCCTTCTTGAAGCTTTCCTTAT
>CAVELH010000058.1:6936-13193 GCA_963616385.1 bacterium
AAAGCTCTCCAACTTTTTCATTTTCTTCCTCCTTGTGGTCTCAATAAACATAATTACCCAGAAAACAGTTTAACAAAATTTTTTAAATTATACAATAAAAAATGTGTTTTTCGTTATATTTACTCATTATCGTCAATTATGAGCTTATATTTATGCACTTTTTATGTATAAATACTCTCTGACATCAAAAACCGCCCTGTCAAATAAACAGGACGGCTCTTAATATATATCTTATCGGTTAATCTACACGAACACCAATAGTAACCTTCTCGCCATTGATGTTCCACTCTTTGCTATTGTCACAAGTGCTGTCCATAACAAAATCATTTGCAAGAACAACTCTCTTTATCTCATCTGCGTTCTTGTTCATAA
Organism: bacterium; assembly: GCA_963616385.1. GTDB lineage: Bacteria > Bacillota > Clostridia > Lachnospirales > Lachnospiraceae > Coprococcus_C. Next base: position 7,309 of record CAVELH010000058.1, read on the forward strand.
CGTCAGCAATCTTAGCATTACCAGATACATATACCTTAATTCTGTCTGTTACCTGGAAGTCTGAATCCTTACGCATTGTCTGAATCTTAGAGATAAGCTCTCTTACATAGCCCTCCTCGATAAGCTCAGGTGTTAAGGTTGTATCGATAACTACTGTTACATAATTATCACCCTCTGTTACATAACCATCCATCTTAGCTACATCTATAAGGAGATCCTCTTCTGCAAGGGAAATCTCTGTATCATCAACTGTAAACTTAAGAGCTCCGTTTGTCTTTAATTCATTCATAGCTGTATTGCCATCAACATTTGCAAGATACTCCTTGATTCCTGCAAGATGCTTACCGTACTTAGGACCAACTGTTCTAAGCTGTGGCTTAAAGCTGTATGATGTAAACTCAGACAAATCATCTCTAAATGAAACGCTCTTAATGTTAAGCTCGTCCTCAATTATATCTACAAAGTAGCTATCAAGAGTCTTTGCTGCCTTGATATACATACCTGCTATAGGCTGACGGCTCTTGATATTAGCTGTATTTCTGGCTGCTCTACCAAATACTACAACCTTGAGAACCTCATCCATGCTTGTCTCAAGCTCCTTGTCAATCATCTTCTCATCAACAGCAGGGAAATCACAGAGATGTATAGACATAGGTGCATCCTTATCTACACTTCTAACAAGGTTCTGATATATATCCTCTGTAAGGAATGGAATCATAGGAGCTGCTGCCTTACACAATGTAACAAGAGCTGTGTAAAGAGTCATATAAGCATTAATCTTATCCTGTGGCATATCCTTAGCCCAATAACGATCACGGCAACGTCTTACATACCAGTTACTCATATCATCTACAAAATCAGCAAGAGCCTTTGTAGCCTCTGGTATCTTATAAGAACCAAGGTTCTCATCAACAGCCTTAACCATAGAATTAAGCTTAGATAAAAGCCATTTATCCATAACAGACAGCTTATCATACTCAAGCTTATACTCAGTAGGATTAAACTCATCAATATTAGCATAAAGCACATAGAACGCATATGTGTTCCAGAGAGTTCCCATGAACTTTCTCTGTCCCTCTACTACCGCATCCTCATGGAATCTGTTAGGAAGCCATGGTGCAGAATTACTGTAGAAGTACCAACGTATTGCGTCAGCACCATACTTATTAAGTGCCTCCATAGGATCTACCGCATTACCCTTAGACTTACTCATCTTCTGTCCGTCCTTATCCTGAACATGACCAAGAACAATTACATTCTTATATGGAGCCTTGTCAAAGAGAAGTGTTGATATAGCCATAAGAGAATAGAACCATCCTCTTGTCTGGTCAACAGCCTCACTTATGAAGTCCGCTGGGAAATTCTCCTCAAATATATCCTTATTCTCAAATGGATAGTGCCACTGTGCAAATGGCATAGCTCCTGAATCAAACCAGCAGTCTATAACCTCAGGCACACGCTTCATCTCACCGCCACAGTCAGGACAGGTGATAGTAACCGCATCAATGTATGGACGGTGAAGCTCAATGTCGTCAGGGCAGTTATTGCTCATAGACTTAAGTTCTTCTATAGAACCTATAGCATGACGCTTGCCACACTTACACTCCCAGATATTAAGCGGAGTACCCCAGTAACGGTTTCGTGATAAGCCCCAGTCCTGAACATTTTCAAGCCATGCGCCAAAACGTCCCTTACCAATTCCCTCAGGAATCCAGTTAACAGTGTTATTATTCTTAACCAGCTTATCTCTTACAGCAGTCATCTTAATGAACCATGTATCTCTTGCGTAGTAGATAAGTGGTGTATCACATCTCCAGCAGAAAGGATAATCATGCTCAAACTTAGGAGCATCAAATAAAAGTCCCTTCTTCTCAAGGTCAACTAATATAGGCTTGTCAGCATCCTTAACAAAGAGACCGGCATAAGGAGTATCCTCTGTCATCTCACCCTTGCCATTAACTAACTGTACAAATGGAAGGTCATACTTTCTGCCAACATTGGCATCATCCTCACCAAATGCAGGTGCAATGTGAACGATACCAGTACCATCTGACATAGTTACATAGCTGTCACAGGTTATATAGTGTCCCTTCTGAGGAAGCTTGGCAACAACCTCCTTAGTACACTCAAACAAAGGCTCATACTCTCTGTTCTCAAGAGCTGTACCCTTAAATGTATCTATTATCTCATATGCAGGCTTTCCATCCTCTGCAAGCTTACCAAGAACTGTGTCAAGAAGTGCCTCTGCCATGTAATAAGTATATCCATCAGCAGCCTTTACCTTGCAATAGGTATCATCAGGATTAACGCAAAGTGCAACGTTACTAGGAAGTGTCCAAGGTGTTGTTGTCCATGCGAGGAAATATGCATCCTCATCTACACACTTGAAACGTACAACTGCTGAACGCTCCTTTACATTCTTATATCCCTGAGCAACCTCATGACTTGAAAGAGGTGTGCCACAACGTGGGCAATAAGGAACAATCTTGAAGCCCTTATATAAAAGTCCCTGCTCCCATATATTCTTAAGAGCCCACCACTCAGACTCTATAAATGTATTGTGATAGGTAACATAAGGATCATCCATGTCAGCCCAAAAGCCAACCTTACCTGAGAATTCCTCCCACATACCCTTATATTTCCATACTGATTCCTTACACTTCTGGATAAATGGATCTAATCCATACTCCTCTATCTGCTCCTTGCCATCTATACCAAGAAGCTTCTCAACCTCAAGCTCAACAGGAAGACCATGTGTATCCCAGCCAGCCTTTCTTATAATCTTGTGGCCCTTCATTGTCTGATATCTAGGTATCATATCCTTGATTACACGAGTCAACACATGACCAATATGTGGCTTACCATTTGCAGTTGGCGGACCATCATAAAATGTATATGTTGGCAAATCTTTTTTCTCTTCGATACTCTTCTCAAATATTTTGTTCTCTTTCCAGAACTCTAATACCTTCTCTTCGCGGCTTGCGAAATCCAGTTTAGTGGAAACATTTTCGTACATATCTGTATTTCCTTTCCTGCAATTTGTGTTACTTTAAAGAGGCATAACTGTATACCTCACCAAGTTTTAAGTATACCTTACATATCCTTAATGTGTCAATATTGCTTATTAAAATAAATGCCACCTCCACACAGACCATTTCCCATTCTAGCAAATGACCATAGTGAAAGTGGCATTCATATTCTATCTGTTCTTCTTAAGCTCTCTGTATACAATAAACATTGAGCAGCCTGACATCAGCATAAGCACAATACATATTCCTATAGGGAAGCTGTCCCCTGTCTTTACGCCATTCTGGTTACCTGTCGTCTGGTTATTAGACGATGTATTGCCATTACCCTGTGATGTAGAAGTTGTTGCCTCCGTATTACCTGTATTCTCAGTATTGCCTGTATTCTCAGTATTCTCTGTATTCTCAGTTGTCACTGTCTTACCCTTATGCACAGTAATCTTCGTTGCAGGTGATGCATAATAATTAGCAGTTTCCTTATATCTTATATAATAATCGCCATCTGCAAGTCCATTTATGGAATTACCGCTGATTGCTGTATAGTTAGTCTGATCCACACTATATTCCATAGCTGCTGTAACATATATTATAGAGCCATCATTCTTGCCATCCTCTGTCTCAGAAACAGCCATAATTCCTGTTGGTGCATTCTGAGGAGCCTTATCAATAGTAAAGCTCTTATCAACACTGTCATGATATACACCTATACCCTGTATCTTTACAGTTGCCTGACCGGCATTCACATTATTAAAGTATGTAACTGTGTAATTAACGTCCTGTGTAAGTGCAGTTCCATTATAGCTTACTGTAACCTCCGGTGTCTTTGCCTTGCCATCATATACATAAGATGCAGGATTAAGCGCTACTGTAAACTCATCATCCGTAACCCTCTTATACTTAAGCAAAATATAATTTGCAAGATTACCATTCTCATCCAAAATAGTATTTCTGGTATCTGCGGCACTAGGATGTGGTTTCTTCTGTGCAATAGTATAACCATAAGGTAAAAATTCCTTAATTCCACCAAGTGCATCCTCGACACTTGATATATGTCCATAGTTACTTAAACCTGAACCACTTGATATCTTTATATCAAATACAGACTGTTCATCCATATTTAATTTTTCAAGCCAGAAGATAGTTCCTGAAAATGTCAGCTGACTGTTAAAAAGACTTACTCCGTCATTAGGCATCCACTGTAACATTTTTATTGTTCCTGTGACATCCTTGAATGTGAGCTCTCCTGTATTAGCTCCATGGTTAATCTTTCCGTTAAATGATCCATTCATTATTGTTAATGCATTTTCAGTGTCAATCTCTCCCATCTTGAGATTATAGCCTGACAAATCTATGGTTATTTCCTTGTTTTTCAACTCTGCATAATAGCTTAAATTCAAGCTTGGTGCATTGCAGTTATGCAAAAGCTTTACTGTATCGCCACTAGCCGCATCATTAAATGCATCACCTAATACAGTATATGCAGTTTTAGTTCCATCACTCTTGACAATCTCTGCAATCTCAAGATTATCTGTATGACATACAGCGCACAGTCCCAAGTCATCTACCAATGGATGTTCGCATGTAGACTTATCAACATTAATTAAATCGTATAAAACACCATCTATGCAAATATGTGCTTTATTTACCGCTCCTGTACCAGCGTCCATATCCTGCAAAAAAACTATTCCAGAAGAAGGCAGGTTTACTAAAATAGGTGTTTCCGGAGCTTCACTACCACTATCTATGCGTGCTACAAGATTGACCTCAGCATCCGGATTAACAGTTAACATACCTCTTATCACAGAAGCTTCACCGCCACCCATTAACTTCAAACACTTTAATGCATCAATATTAACATCACCAAGACATACCGAATCAGTGTATGATATAATTTCTACATCGTGTGCGTCAGTAGTTGATAAATTACCCTTAACAGCTGCTTTTCGAGAGGTAATAGTCATATAACCACTTTTGATATCAAGATTTCCTCCAATGGCTGTTCCATTATCAGAGTTAATCTTAACCCCGTTAGCCGAATTATTGCCACGACTTACAATATTGGCATAACCCTTTATTGCATCATCATAGCCGTTTATATTCAATCCTCGACTGACATCAACGTCAATATTGCCTCCGCACACATAACCATTTAATGAAGAAAGCTCTGCACTTCTTGCAGTTATATCAATATTCCCTCCTATTGTGTAACTATTTGCCTTAACAGTTACATCTGAACCTTCAGCATTTACTTTGAAATCACCTGTCACTGCTGAGCCAGCATCAGAACATATATTAATATAATCATCACTGTTAATCGTCAGACTGCCATCAACCACATTTCCATCTGAACAAAGGTCTACACCTAATGTAGCTGTCACAGTGAGATTTCCCTTGGCAATATTCCCCTTCTTATTACTAAGAAAAGAAATTTCCCCATGTTCACTCTCCAGACTTATGTTACTTCCCTCAAACAAAGCACCTGTATAATTAGTAGTTGTATTCTCTGAAAAGCCATCATCACTAGCAATGCTTATATCTCCAGCAGTTGCCTTGATGAGTCCCTCTGCCGTTGAACTTATATTAGTTAAAAATACTGACTTTCCAGCCAATTTGACACTGCCAGCATCCATAACAATATCATTTGCATAATCTACACTGATACTGATATTACCGGCTGCCTCCAAATCTACTGTTGACAGTCCACTAATCGCTCTATATCCTACTGTATAAAGTGTTATATTGCCTGTATAGTTATCTGTCCCTATGCTGCCTGTACCTGTTTCACTTACAATCGCCCCTGCATTCCTACCAATACCATCCCGTACCTCTATATCTAAGCTTCCGTTACCACTTAAAATA
>CAVELH010000059.1:0-12971 GCA_963616385.1 bacterium
TGCTAAGGTAGCAGCAATCGAGTATGATCCAAACAGAACAGCAAACATTGCTCTTCTTTTCTACGCTGATGGCGAGAAGACATACATCATTGCTCCTAATGGACTTAAGGTAGGCGATGAGCTTATGAGTGGTCCTAACGCAGAAGTTAAGGTTGGTAACTGCCTTCCACTTTCTGAGATACCTGTTGGTACAGAGATTCACAACATTGAGCTTTATCCTGGCAAGGGTGCACAGCTTGTTCGTTCAGCTGGTAACTCTGCACAGCTTATGGCTAAGGAAGGCAAGTATGCAACATTAAGACTTCCTTCAGGCGAGATGAGAATGGTTCCTATCGTTTGTCGTGCGACAATCGGTCAGGTTGGTAACATCGAGCATGGCCTTGTTAATGTTGGTAAGGCAGGACGTAAGCGTCATATGGGTATCAGACCTACTGTTCGTGGTTCTGTTATGAACCCTAACGACCATCCACATGGTGGTGGTGAAGGTAGAACCAGTATTGGTAGACCAGGACCATCTACTCCTTGGGGTAAGCCAGCACTGGGACTTAAGACCAGAAAGAAGAATAAGCAGTCCAATAAGTTGATTATCAGAACAAGAGACGGTAAGAACGTTAAATAAAGTAGGAGGTTTCATATGGCTCGTTCATTAAAAAAAGGACCATTTGCAGATGATTATTTGTTAAAGAAGATAGATGAGTTAAATGCAAACAACGATAAGCAGGTTGTAAAGACTTGGTCACGTCGTTCAACTATCTTCCCTTCATTTGTAGGTCATACAATAGCAGTTTATGATGGAAGAAAGCATGTACCTGTATATGTTACTGAGGATATGGTAGGACATAAGCTCGGTGAGTTCGTAGCAACAAGAACATACAGAGGTCATGGCAAAGATGAGAAAAAGGGTAGGAGATAAGAGGAAAGGAGGACACATTCATGGCAAAAGGACATAGATCCCAGATTAAGAGACTCAGAAATGAGAATAAGGACACAAGACCAAAGGCAACTGTATCATTCGCAAGAGTATCAGTTACTAAGGCTTGTTTCGTATTAGATGCAATAAGAGGCAAGGATGTAACTTCAGCACTCGGTATCCTTGCTTACAATAACAGATATGCTTCAAGAGTTATCGAGAAGCTTCTTAAGTCCGCTATTGCGAACGCTGAGAACAACAATGGTATGAAGGCAGAGGACCTTTACGTTGCTGAGTGTTATGCAAACAAGGGACCAACAATGAAGAGAATTCAACCAAGAGCACAGGGTAGAGCTTATAGAATCGAGAAGAGAACAAGCCACATTACTATTGTGCTGGATGAAAGATAGGAGGTAAGCAATGGGACAGAAGGTTAATCCACATGGTTTAAGAGTCGGTGTCATCAAGGATTGGGATTCAAAGTGGTATGCTGATACTAAGAACGGTGAGTTCGCTGACAACCTTGTTGAGGACTATAAAATCAGAGAGTTTTTAAAGAAAGAGCTTTACGCAGCTAACATCTCTAAGATTGAAATTGAGAGAACTGCTGACAGAGTAAAGGTTAATGTATATACAGCTAAGCCTGGCGTTGTAATCGGTAAGGGCGGAGCAGGAATCGAGAAGGTTAAGGCTAAGGTTCAGAAGCTTACTAAGAAGAAGCTTATAATCGACATCAAGGAGATTAAGAAGCCTGATCTTGATGCACAGCTTGTTGCTGAGAATATTGCAGCACAGCTTGAGAACCGTATTTCATTCAGAAGAGCAATGAAGTCTTGCATGAACAGAACAATGAAGGCTGGCGCACTTGGTATTAAGGCATCTTGTTCAGGACGTCTTGGTGGTGCTGATATGGCTAGAACAGAGTTCTATAGCGAGGGAACAATTCCACTTCAGACTCTTCGTGCTGATATCGATTATGGATTTGCTGAGGCAGATACAACATACGGTAAAGTTGGTGTTAAGACATGGATTTACCATGGTGAAGTACTTCCTACTAAGGGAAATAAGGAAGGGAGCGATAAATAATGTTAATGCCTAAGAGAGTTAAGCGTCGTAAGCAGTTCAGAGGAACAATGGCAGGTAAGGCGCTTAGAGGAAATAAGATAACAAATGGTGAGTATGGTATCGTTGCTATGGAGCCGGCTTGGATTAAGTCAAATCAGATCGAGGCAGCCCGTATTGCAATGACAAGATATGTAAAGCGTACAGGTAAAGTTTGGATTAAGATTTTCCCTGATAAGCCAGTTACAGCAAAGCCTGCTGAGACTCGTATGGGTTCTGGTAAGGGAGCTCTTGAGTACTGGGTAGCAGTTGTAAAGCCAGGCAGAGTATTGTTTGAGATTTCAGGTGTACCTGAAGCTACAGCAAAGGAAGCTCTTCGTCTTGCTACACACAAATTACCTTTGAAGTGTAAGATAGTTTCAAAGGAAGATTTGGATAAGGAGGTTAATGGCAGTGAAGCTTAAGGAATATAGAGAAGAATTAAACGCAAAATCACTTGAAGAATTACAGAGCGATTTGGTTGCTGCTAAGAAGGAATTATTCAACTTAAGATTCCAGAATGCCACTAATCAGCTCGAGAATACAAGCAGAATTAAAGAAGTAAGAAAAAATATCGCAAGAATACAGACAGTTATAGCACAGAAGGCTAACTAATTATCGTAAAAGGAGGAAATATTGTGGACAGAAATCTGAGAAAAACACGTGTAGGTTTAGTTACAAGTGATAAGATGGACAAGACAATCGTTGTGTCAATCGTTGATAATGTAAAGCATCCTCTTTACGGTAAGATTGTAAAGAGAACTTACAAGCTCAAGGCTCATGATGAGAATAATGAGTGTAAGGTTGGCGATAGAGTAAAAGTTATGGAGACAAGACCTCTCTCTAAGGACAAGAGATGGAGACTTGTTGAGATAATTGAGAAGGCTAAATAAGGAGGCGTAAACAATGGTTCAGCAGGAAACAAGACTTAGAGTTGCTGATAATACCGGTGCTAAGGAAATTCTCTGCATCAGAGTATTAGGCGGTTCTACAAGAAGATATGCAAATATTGGTGATATCATCGTTGCCTCAGTTAAAGATGCAACACCAGGCGGAGTTGTAAAAAAAGGTGATGTTGTTAAAGCCGTAGTAGTACGTTCTAAGAAGGGCGCACGTCGTAAGGATGGTTCATATATTAAGTTTGATGAGAACGCAGCAGTTATCATCAAGGATGATGGAAACCCAAGAGGAACTCGTATATTTGGACCTGTAGCAAGAGAGCTTAGAGATAAGAAGTTCATGAAGATCGTATCTCTTGCACCGGAAGTATTATAGGAGGTATCGACGAATGGCAACAATGAAAATTAAGAAGGACGACATGGTTCAGGTCATTGCCGGTAAGGATAAGGGCAAAGAAGGAAAGGTATTATCAGTTGATGTTAAGAACCACAAGGTCTTAGTTGAAGGTGTAAATATCGTTCATAAGCACAGCAAGCCAAGCATGCAGAATCAGCAGGGCGGCATTATTGATAAAGAAGCTCCTATCGATTTGTCAAACGTTATGTATTTGTACAAGGGTAAGCCAGTTAGAGTTGGTTTCCAGGGCGAAAAGAAGGATAAAGTAAGAGTAGCCAAGGTAGATGGCAAGACAGAAGTTATCGATTAGGATCTTATAGAAAGGAGGTACAGATTTTGAGCAGACTTAAAGAATTATATAGCAACGAAATTATGGATGCTATGCAGAAGAAGTTTGGATATAAAAATGTTATGCAGATTCCAAAGCTTGAAAAGATAGTTATCAACATGGGTGTTGGTGAGGCTAGAGAGAATGCTAAGGTTTTGGATGCAGCAGTTAAGGATCTTGAGACTATTACAGGTCAGAAGGCAGTAGTTACTCGTGCTAAGAAGTCAGTAGCTAACTTCAAGCTTAGAGAAGGAATGCCTATCGGATGCAAGGTAACACTTAGAGGTGAGAAGATGTACGAGTTCACAGACAGACTTGTGAATCTTGCACTTCCTCGTGTTCGTGACTTCCGTGGTGTTAATCCTGATGCGTTTGACGGTAGAGGAAACTACGCACTCGGTATTAAAGAGCAGCTCATTTTCCCTGAAATTGAGTACGATAAGGTAGATAAGGTTAGAGGTATGGACGTAATATTTGTTACGACAGCCCAGACAGACGAAGAAGCTCGTGAATTATTAACTCTTTTCGGTATGCCGTTTAAGAAGTAATTAGGAGGAAATAAAATGGCAAAAACATCTATGAAGATTAAGCAGCAGCGTCCTCAGAAGTTTTCTACAAGAGAGTACACTCGTTGCAAGATATGTGGACGTCCACATTCAGTTTTGAGAAAATATGGAATTTGTAGAGTATGTTTCCGTGAGTTAGCATATAAGGGACAGATACCAGGCGTTAAGAAGTCAAGCTGGTAAGATTATAAGGAGGAAAACACACTATGTCAATGAGCGATCCAATTGCAGATATGCTTACAAGAATCCGTAATGCAAATACTGCAAAACATGATACAGTAGATATACCAGCATCTAAGATGAAGCTGGCGATTGCAGACATTCTCCTCAAGGAAGGTTATGTCAAGGCAGTTGACGTTATAGAAGAAGGAAACTTCAAGAAGATAAGAATTACACTTAAGTATGGTGCAAACAAAAACGAGAAGATTTTAACAGATCTTAAGAGAATCTCTAAGCCGGGTCTTAGAGTATATGCATCAAAGAATGATCTTCCAAGAGTTCTTGGTGGACTTGGAACAGCTATCATTTCTACAAACAAGGGTGTACTTACAGACAAGGAAGCAAGAAAAGAGAACGTTGGCGGCGAAGTGTTAGCGTTTATTTGGTAGAATTATTTAAGGAGGACAAGGCGAAATGTCACGTATTGGAAGAATGCCTATCGCTATACCTGACGGTGTAACTGTCACTATAGCAGAAAATAACAAGGTGACTGTAAAGGGACCAAAGGGAACTCTTGAGAGAGTTCTTCCTGCTGAGATGGAAATCGTTCAGGAAGGTTCTGAGGTATTAGTTAAGAGACCTAACGACTTAAAGAAGATGAAGTCATTACATGGTCTTACAAGAACACTTATTCACAACATGGTAATTGGTGTAACAGAAGGTTACAGCAAGGTGCTTGAGGTTAACGGTGTTGGTTACAGAGCTGCTAAGCAGGGTAACAAGCTTAACCTTGCACTTGGTTACTCACATCCTGTTGATATGGTAGATCCAGAAGGAATCACAACAACAGTAGATGGTAACAAGATTATCGTAAGTGGTATTGATAAAGAAAAAGTTGGACAGTACGCTGCCGAAATCAGAGAGAAGAGAGCACCAGAGCCATATAAGGGCAAGGGTATCAAGTATGCTGATGAGGTTATCAGACGTAAGGTTGGTAAGACTGGTAAGAAATAATTAAGGAGTGGAAAAAGATGATTAACAAGGAATCAAGAAGTGCTATTCGCGCTAAGAAGCATTTAAGAGTTCGTAACCGTTTTAGCGGCACTGCTGAAAGACCAAGACTTGCTGTATTCAGAAGTAATAATCATATGTACGCTCAGATTATTGACGATACAGTCGGCAAAACTTTAGTGTCAGCTTCAACAGTTCAGAAGGAAGTTAAAGATCAGTTAGATAAGACAAATGATGTTGCAGCAGCAGCTTATCTTGGACAGGTAATAGCTAAGAGAGCGCTTGATGCAGGCATCAAGACAGTTGTATTTGACAGAGGCGGTTTTATATATCAGGGTAAGATACAGGCTTTAGCTGATGCAGCTAGAGAAGCTGGTCTTGAATTCTAATAGGGAGGAGAACGACGCATGAAGCACGAGATAATAGATGCTACTAATTTAGAATTAGAAGAGCGTGTTGTAAACATTAAGCGTGTAACCAAGGTTGTAAAGGGTGGACGTAATATGAGATTTGCAGCACTCGTTGTTGTCGGTGATAAGAACGGTCACATTGGTGCCGGCTTAGGTAAGGCAGCAGAAGTCCCTGAGGCAATCCGTAAGGGCAAAGAAGACGCAATTAAGAAACTGATTAAGGTAAATATTAATGAGAACGGCAGTATTCCTTATGACTGGGAAGGTGAGTTCGGTAGTGCGAGAGTATTACTGAAGTCTTCTCCAGAGGGTACTGGTATCATCGCTGGTGGTCCTGCACGTTCAGTGCTTGAGCTTGCTGGATACACAAATATCCGTACAAAGTCCTTGGGTTCAAATAATAAGCAGAACGTAGTTCTTGCTACAATCGAAGGCCTTTCTAAGATTAAGTCACCTGAAGAGATTGCCAGACTCCGTGGTAAGTCATTAGATGAGATTCTTAACTAAGGAGGTATATCAAAATGGCAGATAAGGTTAAGGTAACATTGGTGAAGTCACCTATAGGTGCTATCCCTAAGCATAGAGCAACAGTTAAGGCACTTGGATTAAGCAAGATGTACAAGACGGTTGAACTCCCTAACAATGCAGCTACAATGGGAATGGTAAACCAGGTTCGTCACATGGTTAAAGTAGAAGAGGTTTAATATATTATTTGAGAAGGAGGTACAGTCATGGATTTATCAAGTTTAAAGCCAGCTGAAGGTGCTGTAACAAGCGATAATTTCAGAAGAGGCCGTGGACATGGTTCAGGAAATGGCAAGACCGCAGGTAAAGGACATAAGGGTCAGAAGGCACGTTCTGGTGCTCCAAGACCAGGCTTTGAAGGTGGTCAGATGCCACTTTATAGAAGAATTCCTAAGAGAGGATTCCAGTGCAGAAATCATAAAGAGATTGTTGCAATCAATCTTTCTGTACTTGACAGATTTGAGGATGGTGCTGAGGTTTCAGTTGCTACATTGATTGAGGCAGGCATTGTTAAGAATCCTAGAGATGGTGTTAAGATTTTAGGAAATGGAGAGTTGACTAAAAAACTTACTGTTAAGGTTAATGCTTTCAGTAAGACTGCTGCTGAGAAGATTGAGGCTCTTGGTGGAAAAGCAGAGGTGATTTAGTATGTTCAAGACCTTAAGGAATGCACTCAAGGTTAAAGATATACGAAATGGCTTGCTGTTCACTTTCTTTATCTTGATTGTAATAAGATTTGGTTCAATGATACCTGTACCGGGGTTGAATACAGCAGCAGTTAAGGAATACCTTGAATCGGCTTTGGGAGATGCAAACAGCTTCTTAAGCTCATTCACAGGTGGTTCCTTCACACAGATGTCTATATTCGCATTGAATGTAACACCATATATTACATCATCCATCATTATACAGCTCCTCACAATTGCTATTCCGGCATTGGAGGAGATGCAGAAAGATGGAGAGGATGGAAGAAAGAAGATGACAGCTATCACAAGATATGTAACTATTCTTCTTTCAATTATTGAGAGTGTGGGACTTGCTATTGGGTTTAGCAGAGGTAACTATCTGACAATAAGCGGACCGCTTGGATTTATCGTAATTATAATCACACTTACAGCCGGAAGTGCATTTGTAATGTGGTTAGGCGAGCGTATAACAGATTACGGTGTAGGAAATGGTATATCAATAATACTTTTGATAAACATTGTTTCCAGAATGCCTAGTGATTTCTCATCTCTCTATGAAATGTTTATAAAGAATAAGGATATAGCAAATCAGGTAATTGCAGCGGCAATTATATTAGCAGTTATCGTTGTCACTGTTATCTTGGTTGTATTACTTCAGGATGGTGTAAGAAAGATTCCTGTACAGTATGCACAGAAGGTACAGGGAAGACGTATGGTTGGTGGTCAGGGAAGTCATATTCCACTTAAGGTTAATACCTCAAGTGTTATACCTGTAATTTTTGCATCATCAATTATGTCGGTACCTGCTGTAGTTATAAACTTATTCAGCATTAAGACATCGGGAACATGGGCAAAGATATTACGTGGAATGAACTCTAACTACTGGTTCAACACATCTTATCCATGGGCAAGCGTTGGATTAATTATATACATCCTGTTGGTATTCTTCTTTGCATATTTCTATACATCGGTTACATTTAATCCGATGGAAATTGCAAATAACATGAAGAAGAGTGGTGGATTTATACCTGGTATAAGACCTGGTAAGCCAACACAGGATTATCTTAATAAGATACTTAATTACATCGTATTTATTGGAGCTATCGGACTTATATTGGTAGCCTTGATACCAATATTCTTCAATGGAATGTTTGGTGCTAATGTATCATTTGGTGGTACATCACTTATCATCGTTGTCGGTGTAATTATAGAGACAATTAAACAGATAGAGTCAAAGATGATTGTAAGAAATTACTCAGGATTCTTGACAGATTAAGATAAATGACGGATGAGGAGTGTATCCTTTTAGGGTACATTCCTATTCCTGGTTATAGGATTATAGATGTATTGATTTAGGAGGACACAGAATGAAAATAATTATGTTAGGTGCGCCTGGTGCAGGTAAGGGTACACAGGCTAAGATGCTTGCTAAGAAATATGACATTCCACATATCTCAACAGGAGATATCTTCAGAGCTAATATCAAGAATGGTACAGAGCTTGGAGCAAAGGCAAAGGAATATATGGACAAGGGACTTCTTGTTCCAGACGAACTTGTTGTAGACCTTATAATGGACAGATTTAAGGCTGATGATTGTAAGAACGGATATATCCTTGATGGATTCCCAAGAACAATTCCTCAGGCTGAGGCTCTCGACAAGGCACTTTCAGCAAATGGTGAGAGTGTTGATTATGCAGTAAATGTGGAAGTTCCAGATGAGAACATAGTAAATAGAATGTCAGGCAGACGTGCCTGCGTTGGATGTGGCGCAACATATCATATTAAGTATAACCCAACTAAGGTTGAGGGTAAGTGCGATGCATGTGGTGCTGACTTAATCTTAAGAGATGATGATAAGCCTGAGACAGTTCTTAACAGACTTAAGGTATATCATGACCAGACACAGCCACTTATCGATTATTACACAAAGAAGGGTGTAATAGCTGAGGTTGATGGTACTAAGGATATGCAGGAAGTATTTGATGCAATCGTTGATATATTAGGTGCCTAAAAATGGCAATTATTATAAAATCTCAAAAACAAATAGACCTTATGCGTGAGGCGGGAAGAATTCTCGCCCTCACACATGAGGAGATAAGGAAGGCTATAAAGCCGGGCATATCAACCTACGAGATAGATAAGCTTGGAGAAGAGGTAATAAGAAGTTATTCATGTATACCTTCCTTCCTTAATTATAATGGTTATCCGGCTTCTATATGTGTCTCTGTGAACGAGGAGGTTGTTCATGGAATACCATCTAAGGAGAGAATTCTCAAGGATGGTGACATAGTAAGTATTGATGCTGGTGTAATATATAAGGGATATCATTCAGATTCAGCCAGAACATATGGAGTTGGGACAATAGATGAGAAATCTGCGGAGCTTATAAAGGTAACGAAGGAGAGCTTTTTCGAGGGCTTAAAGGCATGCAGGGCTGGGAATCATATAAATGATATATCCAAGGCAGTATTTGATTATGTGACAGCGAGAGGTTATTCGTCGGTAAGAGATTTGGTTGGACATGGTGTTGGAGCTAATCTGCATGAGGCACCTGAGATACCAAACTTCCCAAGAATGATGAGAGGACCTAAGCTTAAGCCGGGTATGACAATAGCTGTAGAGCCTATGATTAACATTGGCAGCTATGAGGTTTACTGGCTTGACGATGACTGGACTGTTGTAACAGCGGACGGTGAACGTTCAGCACATTATGAGAATACAATATTGATAACGGATGGTGAACCGGAGATATTATCCAGGGCAGAGGGAATAGACTTATAGAGGCATATCGTAAATGAGAGATAGGAGGATGTTAAAATGCCAAAAGCAGATGAGATAGAAATGGAAGGCGTTGTATTAGAGAAGCTTCCTAATGCAATGTTTCAGGTAGAGTTAGAGAATGGTTTGAAGGTGTTAGCACACATCAGCGGAAAGCTCAGAATGAATTATATCAAGATTCTTCCGGGCGATAAGGTAACGGTTGTTTTATCTCCTTATGATTTAACAAAGGGAAGAATCACTTGGAGAGCAAAATAAATTTAAAAATTGCTTGCAAAGTATGACATTTGATGGTAGAATATCACTTTGTAGCGGACTTTTTTGAAAGGAGTGCATTTTAATGAAGGTTAGAGCATCAGTTAAACCAATTTGCGACAAGTGCAAAGTCATTAAAAGAAAAGGTAGTGTTCGCATAATTTGCGAAAACCCAAAGCACAAACAGCGTCAGGGTTAAATCTAATTATATAGCAATAATTAGGTCATCGTTTTGCATTAGGCGATACGATCTGACAGGACAGTTAGAACAAGGTATGTAGGATGATAGCCCATCTATAACTATGCCTTGTATTTGTGCGTGTGATAGCATTCCATATCACATACTAACAACATGCGGCTGTAGCATCATGTATGCTATAAAAAACAGAAGTCTGAATAAGAACAGGTATGCATTTCACCTTCTGATATTATTACCTATTATATAACCCAATAATAGGCGTCGGAAGATACCAAGGGCTAACAGACTGAAAATTTGTTTAGAGAACCACGAAATATTATCGTGGAAATGTACGAAAACCCATACAAAGTATGGAAAATTAACGGAGGTATATTAGAATGGCTCGTATTTCAGGTGTTGATTTACCAAGAGACAAGCGTATCGAGATTGGTCTTACTTATATCTATGGTATAGGTAGAACTTCAGCAACAAGAATTCTAAAAGAAGCAAATGTAGATCCTGATACAAGAGTTCGTGATCTTACTGATGATGAGGTTAAGAGACTTAGTGAGGTTATTAACGAGACTCAGGTTGTAGAGGGTGATTTACGTAGAGAAGTAGCTCTTAACATTAAGCGTTTGCAGGAGATTGGCTGCTATCGTGGAATCCGTCACAGAAAGGGACTTCCAGTACGTGGACAGAAGACAAAGACAAATGCTAGAACTCGTAAGGGTCCTAAGAAGACAGTAGCTAATAAGAAGAAGTAATAATATTAGATAAGAGTCTACGATTATATGATTAAATCGTGATATCAACCAGGGAGGTTTAGGTTAATGGCTAAGAAAGTTACTACTAAAAAAGTGGCTAAGAAGCGTGTCAGAAAGAACGTAGAGCGTGGACAGGCTCATATTCAGTCATCTTTTAACAATACAATTGTAACATTGACAGATGCCGAGGGTAATGCATTATCTTGGGCAAGTGCAGGTGGATTAGGCTTCAGAGGTTCAAGAAAGTCTACACCTTATGCAGCACAGATGGCTGCTGAGACAGCTGCAAAGGCAGCTTTACCATATGGTCTTAAGACAATCGACGTTATGGTTAAGGGACCAGGTTCAGGTAGAGAGGCTGCAATTCGTGCTTTATCAGCATGTGGTCTTGAAGTAGTTAGTATCAAGGACGTAACACCAGTTCCACATAACGGTTGCCGTCCACCAAAGAGAAGAAGAGTTTAGTTTAGGAGGTACAAGAATAATGGCAGTAGATAGAACCCCTGTTCTTAAGAGATGCAGATCTTTGGGTATGGAGCCAATGTATCTCGGTATAAATAAGACATCAAAGAGAAAGTTAAACAGAGCAAACAGAAAAGTAAGCGAGTATGGTTTACAGGTTCGCGAGAAGCAGAAGGCAAAGTTCATTTATGGTATGCTTGAGCAGCCTTTCCGTAACTTATACAAGAAGGCTGAGAGAATGCCAGGTCTTACAGGTCCTAACCTTATGGTTTTACTTGAACTTAGACTTGACAACATCGTATTCCGTATGGGATTTGCCAGAACAAGACGTGAGGCAAGACAGATTGTAGATCACAAGCATGTATTAGTTAACGGTAAGTGCGTAAACATTCCTTCATACAGAGTAAATCCTGGTGACAAGATTGAAATCAGAGAGAAGAGCAAGTCTCTTCAGAGATATAAGGATATTGTTGAGGCTAATGCTGGACACACAACACCAGCCTGGATGGAGTCTGATGTTGAGAGCTTAAGTGGTACAGTTCTTGAGAAGCCACTTAGAGAGCAGATTGACGTACCTGTAAATGAAACCCTTATCGTCGAGTTATATTCAAAGTAATAGGTAACTTATAGCACCGGTTATCCAGAAGGAGGGGCAATAGTGTTTGAATTTGAAATACCTAAAATAGAAATCGCAGAGATTTCTGAGGACAACAAGTACGGAAAATTTGTAGTAGAACCTTTGGAGAGAGGTTATGGTACAACTCTTGGTAATTCTCTTAGAAGAATCATGTTGTCATCATTACCTGGAACAGCAGTCAGCATGATTAAGATTAAAGGTGTTCTCCATGAGTTCAGTTCTATTCCTGGAGTTAAGGAAGATGTTACTGAGATAGTTATGAACATCAAGGACTTATGCCTGAAGAACAATGGTCCTAAGAATGAGATTAAGCAGGCTTTCATAGATGCATCAGGTGATTGTGTTGTAACCGCTGGTGATATTCAGGTTGATGGCGATATAGAGATACTCAATCCGGATCTTGTAATTGCAAACTTAAGTGGAGCAGATACCAAGCTTGAGATGGAGCTTACCATCACAAATGGTCGTGGTTATGCCGGTTCTGACAAAAATAAGGGACTTGATTCATCAATTGATGCAATTGCAATAGATTCAATTTATACACCTGTAGAGCGTGTTAATCTCACTGTTGAGAATACTCGTGTAGGTCAGATTACAGATTATGATAAGCTTACATTAGAGGTATTTACTAATGGTACATTAGCACCAGACGAGGCTGTAAGCCTTGCAGCTAAGGTTATGAGTGAGCATTTGAACCTTTTCATTGATTTGTCTGAGAATGCTAAGTCTGTTGACGTTATGGTTGAAAAGACAGATGATGAGAAGGAAAAAGTACTTGAGATGAATATAGATGAATTAGAGCTTTCAGTTCGTTCATACAACTGCTTGAAGAGAGCAGGCATCAACACAGTAGAGGAATTAACAAACAAGACTTCTGAGGATATGATGAAGGTTCGTAACC
>CAVELH010000060.1:0-12897 GCA_963616385.1 bacterium
ATAGTGTGATGGTATCTCCTTTATGAATCTTGAATTCTCGCATAAATTCGTATTGCCATGTATCATACGCTGTGCAGCCGCAGAGAGATAAAGCTTCTTCATAGCTCTTGTAATACCAACATAACAGAGCCTTCTCTCCTCCTCAACAGCATCCGGATCATCCGAGTCTATAGACATTCCGCTAGGGAATAGTCTTTCCTCCATTCCGCCAATAAATACATAAGGAAACTCAAGTCCCTTTGCACTGTGAAGAGTCATAAGTGTAACCTTATCAGAGATATTATCCTCCGTCTCCTCATCCACATCTGCAACTAAAGCTATATCTCCAAGCAGCTCTGTAAGATTAGGATTTTCTGCCTCTTCCTCGTATTTTACAATCTTATTCTTAAGCTCCTCTAAGTTCTCTAATCTCGCCTTAGCCTCATCTGTTCCCTCAGCATTAAGCCCATCTGCATAGCCTGTCTCATTTAAGATTGCGTCATATACCTCACTGATAAATGCATTGTCACCAAGCATATCTTTAAAATGCTCAATAAGTCCGGTAAAGCCTTTTATCTTATCAGCCGCCCTTGATAATCCCGGAACCTCATCTATATCAAGCAAAGCATCATAAAAATCGAATTCATTATCTAAGGCAAAATTCATTATCTTATCAACCGAGGTTGCACCTATTCCTCGCTTAGGAACATTTATTATTCTTCTCACAGCTTCGTCATCGCTGGGATTAACAAGAAGCTTAAGATAGCTTATCATATCTCTTATTTCTTTTCTTCCATAGAAATTCTGACCGCCATACACCGTGTAAGGTATATTCTCATATATAAGCTTCTCCTCAAGCACTCTGGACTGTGCATTGGTTCTATAAAGGATTGCAATATCATTTAATGAAACGCCCTCTAAGTTGAGCTTCTTTATCTCCAATGCAATTCCATTTGCCTCCTCGTGCTCTGTACCATATCTTGTAAATGATACCTTATCCCCATCCTCCTGCTCAGTCCACAGTCTCTTATCCTTACGTCCCCCGTTATTAGCTATAACACCATTGGCAGCATTAAGGATATTGCCTGTAGAACGGTAATTCTGCTCTAATTTAATAACCTTCGCATCCGGATATATCTCCTCAAAATTAAGAATGTTAGTTATATCAGCACCACGGAATTTATATATACTCTGGTCATCATCACCGACTACACACAGATTTCTGTATTTGGCAGCAAGCATCTTGACTAAAACAAACTGAGTGTAATTAGTGTCCTGATACTCATCAACCATTATGTATCGGAAACGCTCCTGATATTCTGCTAACACATCAGGATTAGTCTCAAATAAAAAGATTGTCTGGAATATCAAATCGTCAAAGTCAAGTGCATTATTGCTCTTTAACCGTTTCTGATATTCTCTGTACACGCTTGCAATCTGCTGGTCACGGAAGCTCGTCGCATGCTCCTTCTCGTAATCATCAGGAGTCATGTACTGTTCCTTTGCCTTAGATATAGCAGCAAGCATTGCTCGCTCAGGATATAGCTTGGCATCAAGATTTAAGTACTTTAATACCTCCTTGATAACCGCCTTCTGCCCCTCTGTATCATATATGGTAAAGTCCCTTGTACCGCCTATGCATGTGATGTGTTTTCTTAAAATTCTCACACACATTGAGTGGAAGGTGCTTACCCATACGCTCTCTGCCCCATATCCGACTATATTATCAACTCTCTCTCGCATCTCTTTTGCAGCTTTATTAGTGAAAGTTATGGCAAGTATATTGTAGGGATTTACCGACATTTCATCTATGAGATACGCTATTCTGTGAGTTATGACACGGGTTTTCCCACTACCCGCTCCAGCCAAAATAAGAAGAGGCCCATCGACATGGCAACAGGCCTCTGATTGTTTATCATTTAATCCCTTCACAGATTAATTAAGTCCCATCTTTGCCTTTAAGGCTTCAAGCTCATCCTTAACGGCTGCATCAGGAGCTGCATCGTACTTAGCTGCAAGGGAATCGACGCCGCTTTCCTGTGTTGATAAATTAAGCTCTGACATAGCATTTGCCTGATCTAACATACTGTTTGCCTTAGCTTCCATACGCTCAAATGCGCTTATGCTGTTAGCTGAATCAGAAAGTCCTGATGTCATCTTATTAATATGCTGCTGTGTCTTGGCAACCTTCATCTTAGCCTTGATTGCATCTCTTCTTGCATTAAGCTCGTTTATATCGTTGACAAGCTTATCATGCATCTGACGCATCTTCATGGCGTTAGCTGCTGCAACATCATATGTCTGCTGCAGGCTTACCTGCTTGGTTGTAAGAAGATTCTTCTGCTCAAGGAACTTCATTGCATCAGCCTCATTGCCTGCAAGAAGTGCCTTCTCTGCATATGTCTGCATCTTGGCAATCTCATTATTGCACTCATCGAGCTCTCTCTTACATCTCTGCTCATCAGCCATAACTGCGGCTGTCTCCTGCTTAACCTCTGCAAGATCCTTTGTAAGGTTACGCATTGTCTGGTCAATCATCTTCTCAGGATCCTCAGCCTTATCAAGCAAAGCATTGATATTAGCTGCCATGATATCCTTAAATCTTGCAATAATTCCCATAATTTATGTACCTCCTACATATTATAATCTAATACTTATTATTGCTGCATAAATAATATTTATGCATCTCATGCTCCTTAAGTATAGCATTGCGCAATACTATAAATCAACCTGAAAAAAGCTACGATACATATACTTATTCAAACTTGGCAATAACCTCTTCGTTTGCCTTCATGGCTGATTTTTCCATCTCCACACGTTCAGCCAAAAGCTTGGCTTTAACGCTATCATGCTTAGTTCCAATTATCTGAAGTGCAAGGTATGCAGCATTCTTACTGCCATTTATGGCAACTGTGGCAACAGGTATTCCTGATGGCATCTGAACGATAGACATAAGGGCATCCATACCATCAAGCACTGAACCAGAAAGAGGTACTCCTATTACAGGTAAAACAGTCTGTGAAGCAACTACTCCAGGCAATGCTGCTGCCATACCTGCCGCAGTTATTATAACCTCTGTTCCGTTATTATTAGTCTCCTCTATAAACTCTGATAATCCGGCATGTGCACGATGTGCTGAAAGGCATCTTGCATTAACCTCTACACCATAATCCTTAAGTATCTTAACCGCTGGCTCAACCTTAGGCAAATCGCTTGTTGAACCCATAATTACTGCAACCTTCATCTAGAAATCCTCCATTTTCATTCTGTGTTTTTTGTAAGCTTTATTATGAAACCATAACACTATGATACATTTTATATCTTTGCATGGCTTTTATCAACTCAATTTAGATAATTATCTCCTTTATAATATCCTCCGGCTCACAGCTTTCATTACTTATCGTATATGCATTAATAAGTCTCTCCTCTGCCTCCGATATTACATCTGAATTATCAGCGTGTATATATGCAAACACATCATCTACGCTCACATAATCACCTATATGCTTTCTTATATCTATGCCGACAGCTAAGTCTATCTCACTGTCCTTAGTTGTCCTTCCACCGCCAAGGATTAGGCTTACCATACCAACCTCACTTGTCTTACAGGCTGTTATATAGCCACTGCGCGGAAAATGTACCGGCACTATATATTTTGCTTTAGGGAGCTTATCAGGATTATAGATATATTCCTCATCTCCGTTTTGTGCCTTTACAAATTCAGCAAGCTTATCAAGCGCACGTCCGCTTGTGATAGCCTCCTCACAAAGTTCTCTTGCCTGCTCCGGCGTATCTGCCTTGCCAGCTCCAAGCAGCATATATGCTGCAAGCGTTAAGGACACCTCAAGCAAACGCTTAATTCCTCTTGGTTTTTCCGCATTTATATCTCTTATTCCAAGAACCTCTATAGCTTCCTTTACCTCTAGTGAATTGCCCACCTTACATCCAAGCGGCTCATTCATATCAGTTATTATTCCATAAGTTTTCTTACCTGCCATATTACCTATGTCAACCATAGTTCTTGCAAGTGCCTCTGCATCCTGCTTATTCTTCATAAATGCGCCTGAGCCACACTTTACATCTAAGACGATTACATCCGCTCCGGCAGCAAGCTTCTTGCTCATGATACTCGACGCAATAAGAGGTAATATATCCACAGTGGCGGTTACATCTCTTAAGGCATATATCTTTTTGTCGGCAGGTGCAAGATTGCCTGTCTGTCCAACTAAAGCAAGCTTATGCTTATTGACATTATCAATGAACTCCTCCTCAGGAATAGCCACCTGAAAGCCCTTTATGCTCTCAAGCTTATCTATTGTGCCACCCGTGTGTCCGAGACCTCTTCCACTCATCTTGGCAATAGGTACGCCCAAGGCTGCAAGAACTGGCGCAACAATAAAGGTTGTCTTATCACCAACACCACCTGTACTGTGCTTGTCAACCTTTACGCCCTCTATACGGCTCAAATCCAGACGGTCACCGCTGTCAGCCATAGCCATTGTCATCCAGACGGTCTCTTCCTTAGTCATCCCTTTGTAGTATAAGCTCATAAGCCATGCTGACATCTGATAATCCGGTATACAGCCCTTGGTAAAACCGTCCACAATATACTCTATCTCTTCCTTTGTGTGAGTTCCACCATCCCTCTTTTTAATTATCAAATCGTACATTCTCATATAATTATATCTCCCAGAAAGCTTTTGCCTATTGTATCAGTGTCACTGTATTCCTCACCTAACAGATATTCCTCAACAGTTTTTCCTATATCTGCAAATGTTTTCCTTATGCCAAGGTTATAACCTGACTTAATGCATTTTCCATACATAAGCAGAGGTATATATTCCCTTGTATGGTCAGTACCCTTATATGTCGGATCACATCCATGGTCTGCATTTATTATTATGATATCATCATCCTGCATACAGTCAACAAATAAGCCCAGCCACTCGTCAAACTCCTCCAAGGCATTCTTATATCCAAGTACATCCCTTCTGTGACCATACTTCATGTCAAAATCAACAAGATTAGTGAATATAAGTCCATTATCTATCTTATCAAAATAATCCTTTGTTTTCTCCATTCCATCCTTGTTGCTTATGGTATGAACAGACTCATCTATACCCACATTGTCGAATATATCACTTATCTTACCGACTGCATAAACGCGTACACCTGATTTTTGAAGATGAGACAGCACATTGTCGTCATCCGGCTTTAACGCATAATCTCTCCTGTTGGCAGTTCTCTCAAAGCTGCCATCCGGCTTTCTTATAAAAGGTCTGGCTATAACTCGTCCGACTGCATTTTCACCTGTGAGGAGCTCTCTCGCTACACGGCACATATTATACAGATTATCTAAACCAACCTTTTCCTCTGATGCGGCAATCTGGTATACAGAGTCAGCCGATGTATATACAATCGGATAGCCTGTTTTCATGTGCTCCTCACCATATTCGGCTATAATAGGAACACCTGACGCAACCTTATTTCCGTAAATGCCCTTGCACCCGGTTCTCTTGATGAACTCATCTATTATATAATCAGGGAAGCCATCCGGATATGTCGGAAATGGTACCTTTGTATATATACCTATCATCTCCCAATGCCCGGTTGTCGTGTCCTTACCGTTAGAGAGCTCAGAGCATTTTCCATAACAGCCTGTTGGCTCTTCTTCTCTCATATTGCCATACGATACACCATCTATATTGCCAAGTCCGAGCCTTCGCATATTAGGAAGCTTTATGTCCGGATATCTCTCTATGATATGTCCTAATGTATCTGCCCCACAATCTCCAAATGCGGCTGAGTCAGAAGCCTCACCTGCACCTACGCTGTCTAATACTACCCAAATAACACGTCTACCCATAATCGTTACCTCTTATTTATTCATCAACGCTTTCTTATGTACCACATATAATGGAAATGCCACAAATAACATTCCACCTATTATGTTGCCTATTGTTACTGGCAATAAATTATCTACGAAAAAGCTTCCTACAGTCATTGAGTCAAGCTGTGACGCTGTCATTCCAGCATCTATAGCTGCCTGATAGTAAGCATCACTTGTCTTAGCTAAAATTCCTGCCGGAATATAGTACATATTTGCAACACAGTGCTCATATCCGCCTATAACGAAAGCCCATATTGGGAAGAATATTGCGAATATCTTACCTGTTGCATCCTTTGCAGTACCGGCAAGCAAAACAGCTAAGCATACAAGTATGTTACACATAATTCCTGAGCATAACGCCTTTCCAAAGCCAAGGTTTAACTTGTTGTAGGCTGTCTTTATTGCTGAAGCTGCAAGTGCTCCGTTTCCGTAATCAAGCTGTCCTGAACGATTTACAAGACAAACTATAAGGAGTGCACCTAACATATTGAATACAAATACAAGTGCAAGTACACGTATAATCTGTGAAATCTTAACTCTCTTATTCATCGCATCAAGTGACATAAGGCAGTCACCCGTAAAAAGCTCTCCACCTATCATAACGACAAATATAAGACCAACTGGGAATATAACTCCGGCAAGTGTCTTTGCAAGACCGGTGTTTGATATTCCATATACTGCCGCACTACTGCTCGATGCACCTATAGCTATAAATGCACCTGCAAGCATTCCTGATATGAGAAGCTCCAATATCGTTTTCTTAGTCTTATCCTCATATACAGCAAGGTTTGCAACCAAAACGTCAACCAACTTATTAATACCCATTATACTTTACCTCTTTCGTGTTTTCATTTATTCTTTAAATGCCTCATTTAATCTCTCTGTACCCTCTAGCACAAATCTTCCGTTCTCTATTATGGAAATCTCGCTTCCGTCCTCTCTTACGGCATAGATACCACCAATCTCCTCATAAGGAATTGTTATATCGGTGTGACAATTAAAATATGCCTTTGCTCTGTCCTCCTTCTTGTCTGACTTTCTTAAAACAGAGCACTCATTGTCCTTTGCAACTATCTCCTTACCGTCAGGATTATAGAGCACCGCATCCTCGCTGTAGCTGTAGCAGGTATCTCCCACCGCAAAATGTGGTCCCATCTTCTCAACTATCAGTATAGGAAGCTTATAGAGTATGTCATATTTGTGTGCCATCACATAGGCAACCGTATTAGTTCCTATCGCAAACTCACCTATAGGAAGCGTCTCATGGTTAAACATAAGATTTTCTTTGATAAATGCTTTGTTTTCATCTTCACTGTCAAAGTTGCTGCATGTATACTCTGCTATTTTTCCATCCTTAAAGGTTAAACAAAGCTGCTCATATTTAAGCTCATTCAAGTATACCTGACTTACATTTAACACACCATTTGTATCGGTCAGCACAGGTGACGTAAACACCTCTCCGACAGGTATATTCACATCGGCAAGACAGTTTTCAAAATTAGTTTCCTTATCCCTATCAATGTCGTGCAACATAACACATATATCTGTCTTATTGCCATTCTGACCTACTACATGAACATATTTCGCCTCATTTAATGCATCTATTATATGCTGCTGAATCTCCCTGTACATATCATTGTCAAGAGTATTTACTTTTACAACCTCTGAGAAAATCTCCTCGAAGTTATCACCTATCTCTGGTATAGGATATGCAATAATCGTGAAGCTGTACTTATCTCTCGGAAGATATCTGTTAGTCAGCTCACCGGATTTTGATGTATACTCTACAGACATCTCCTGCTGCTTTTCTGTAAGCTTTGAGGTGCTCTCCTTTATGACAGGAGAAAATGGATTCTCACCAAACACCTCTATAACCGCAGGTCCGGCATATTCAAAAGCTTCCTTCTTATGCTTCTCATATGTGTCAGCAGTAACAGCAAGCTTTCTCTCTAAGAATGCTTTGTCCATATACAAAGCCTCATCCATTCTGTGGTCATACTCATACTGCTTATTTGCAGGTGTTCCTGTATATCCTGTTCTTATTGTAAGTTTTCTGTTTATTCTGCTGACCGGATATCTGAATATTACAGGCTTTAAGTTATATTCAGCAAACATCTCTATTGCGTATTTAATCATACGCTCCTGACCTATTGAATATCTGATATTTACCGCTCTCTTAGGTGTAAGGTCAACACGCATAGTCTCAAAGCCTTTAACAAAACCATCAACGTATGTTTTTGCCATTGCCTTAACAGCCTCGCAGTCAAGCTTATTCATAAATTCGGCTGTCTTTATCTCGTTGTCACCGATATACTCACCATATCTGTACAGATATCTCAAATCATTAAAATCACTGTTCATAATTATGTCAACTGCAAGATTGTTTTCCGGACATATCATCTCTCTTACACGTCCGGCAACCAGCACATCAGCATAATCATACATATAATAATATATGGCTTCTTTTATATATTTTGCCTTAGGAAGCTCTTCCTCAAACTTGTTGTATATTTCAAGGAAAAGTTCTATCACAGATACAAATTCCAAGAGCTTATTCTCATATACATACGCAATGCCACATCTAAGCTCAGCATATAAAAATGACATTAACCTTCCATATTCATCGCCAAGCTTTTCTACCGCATAATCAGGATTTGCATAGCTTACCGCATAATTATCACCTAAGATATCCTCATACAATCTGTGATTGATATTCTTAAGCTCATCCATAGTTAAATCACTCACTGACGGCTTGCTTATAACACAGTACACATCATATACATTAAGTATAAACTCCGATATCTTAGTGAAATAATCTGTAAGATTATCTGTAAAATGCGGCATATCATAAGCTTTACTGTCTGTAAGCTCATTCAATCTTCCAACAGCAAGCTCAAGTCTCTCGCACACATCCTCGTCATATATATAATTCTCTTCTGACATATTATTCATGTCCTCCATATTTCTCTCATCCTCCTATCTGTCCGGCTATCACTATTGCAAATGGGATAATCAGGGTAACAATATTTAAAGCCACCGAAAATCTCTTACCCTTTTCTCCACCCTCCTGTGCCTTTTTGCCAAGAGAGGCAAAGAATATACCGACAGCAGATAAAACCACCGCACATAAATACAGCAATGCGAAAATATCAGGAATATTTCCTTTCGTGGCTATGGAGGTTATAACTCCAGCCACCTCGGTTATAAATGATATTCCGCCAAGTATATATGCTATAACAGTGTCCGATGCAATTGAGGAATCTGAAAAATAATATCTTTTTCTTTTTATTATTCTCATATCTTACCTTATCTACCCATATTACTTTACACAGCCTATAAGCTCATGGATATCATCTATATGATTAGTCTCCATGTACTTCTGTATTCCGTCAATTATTTCTATCGTTGCATATGGGTTATTGAAATTAGCAGTACCTACCGCCACGGCTGTAGCTCCCGCCATAATAAATTCCAGAGCATCCTCAGCACACATACAGCCACCCATTCCTATAATAGGAAGCTTAACCGCATTTGCGACCTGATATACCATACGGATTGCAATCGGCTTTATTGCCGGGCCTGAAACTCCTGCTGTCTTATTTGCAACCGCAAATGTCCGTCTGTTAATGTCTATCTTCATACCTGTAAGTGTATTGATTAACGAAAGTGCATCTGCCCCTCCTGCCTCAGCGGCACGAGCCATCTCTGTGATATCTGTTACATTAGGAGAGAGCTTCATTATAACAGGCTGCTTTGCCTTCGCCTTTACAGCCTTTGTTATATCGTACAATGCATCCGGATTCTGTCCAAATGCTATGCCGCCCTCCTTAACATTAGGGCATGATACATTTATCTCAAGCAAATCTACAGGCTCATCTGACAGTCTCTCAACCACATCAATGTAGTCCTCCTTGCTCTTACCACATACATTTACTATTATCTTTGTGTCCTTCTCCTTAAGAAATGGTATATCTCTCTTAAGGAATGTATCTATTCCCGGATTCTGCAAGCCTATGGCATTCATCATGCCACCATAGGTTTCTGCTATTCTAGGTGTAGGGTTACCCGGCCAAGGTACATTTGCAACGCCCTTGGTTGTAACTGCACCAAGCTTACTTAAATCTACAAATTCATCATATTCCATTCCTGAGCCAAAAGTTCCCGATGCAACTGTGATAGGATTTTTTAACTCTACTCCTGCTATATCTACGCTAAGCTTCATTAAAATTCCACCTCCTCAGCCAAGAACACTGGTCCATCCTTACATACACGTTTATTTTTAACCTGTGAATGGTCATCTATATCTGCTGACTTACATACGCAGGCAAGACATGCACCTATTCCACAAGCCATCCTCTCCTCCAGAGAAAGCTGTGCCTCAATTCCGTTATCCATGGCATAGGTCTTTATTGCCTTAAGCATTGGCGTAGGTCCACAGGCATATATAACCTCTCCATCTATGCCGTACTCTCTTATAGCATCTAAAACTGTACCCTTAACTCCTATGCTTCCGCTGTCACTTGACATATATACATCGCCATACTTCTTAAACTCGTCAGATAAAAATTCCTCATTCCTGTAGCCAAGAACAATTGACTTCTCGCAGTCAAGCTCCTTTGCAAGCTCAAGCATTGGTGGAATACCTATACCTCCACCTATAAGTATTGCCTTCTTGTTTTTTAATGTATAACCATTGCCAAGAGGTCCCATTACCTCTATAGTGTGGTCTGAGGTAAGAGTGGAAAACTCCTTTGTTCCCTTACCAACTGTCCTGTATACTATTCTTATTGTGCCAGCCACTTTATCTGCCTCACATATGCTTATAGGTCTTGGCAGCAATCTGCTTCCATCGCCTGAATATAAATCCACAAATTGTCCCGGCACTGCCTGACAGGCAATCTCTTTAGCCGATATAACCATAGAATATATATCTGTTGCTATATTATCCTGTCTTATAATATTAGCCCTGATTTTAACCTTACTCATATTCTTCCTCCAAATATACAAAATGCATGTCACAGATTATTTTGCGGCTCTTGCTCCATTAATATCTTTAATCATATCTATAACTGCCTGACGGCTTGCATCTGCATAATTAGCCTCTCCGAATTTGGCGTATTTGTCCTGCTTATACGCTGCAATTATTCCTCTTGATGAATTAACTATTGCACCAAGTCCATCCTCATTAAAGTAATGAACGAGGTCAGAAGCCTTTCCTCCCTGTGCTCCATATCCCGGAACTAAGATATATGTCTTAGGCATAAGCTTACGGAGAATCTTACCCATCTCCGGATAAGTTGCACCTACAACACAACCGACATTGCTGTAGCTGTCGCCCATACATTCATTACCCCATTCTACTACCTTCTCTGCAACAAGCTCATATAATGGTCTGCCATCTACAAGCTTATCCTGAAACTCTCCAGATGAAGGATTAGATGTCTTTACAAGCACAAATATTCCCTTGTCATATTCCTTGCAGACATCCACAAAAGGCTTAACACCATCTGTGCCAAGGTATGGATTAACTGTTACGAAATCCTCATCAAAGCCTGCGTATGACTTACTTCCAACCTTTACCTTTCCAAGATGTCCTACTGCATATGCTGTAGATGTTGAACCTATGTCTCCACGCTTGATATCTCCTATAACTACAAGTCCCTTTTCCTTTGCATATGCACATGTTCTGTGAAATGCCATAAGTCCCTCTATACCGAACTGCTCGTACATTGCTATCTGTGGCTTAACAGCAGGTATCAAATCATATGTAGCATCTATGATACCCTTGTTGTACTCCCATATAGCCTCCGCTGCACCCTTTAAGGTCTCACCATACTCATCATAAGCCTTCTTCTGTATATGCTCTGGCACATAGTTAAGCATTGGATCTAAGCCTACTACAATTGGTGCATCCTTCTTGGTAATGTTTTCAATAAGCTTGTTAATCATTTATTTATTCTCCTTATACTTTTATCTCTCTATTATGCTTCCATTATAGCGAAGCTCACCATCTACTATGGTTGTCTTTACTCTTCCCTTTAATGTCTGTCCGTTATATGGTGTATTATGTCCCTTTGACATAAACTTATTGACATCCACAGTCCACTCCTCATTTGGATCAAATATAACTATATCTGCCTTGGAATCAGGTGTAAGTCTGCCATACTCCTCATCTATGCCTATAATATGTGCCGGGTTATAGCTCATTTTAACCGCCATATCCATGATATCCATTAAGCCTGTGCTTACAAGAGCTGTGTATGTAAGTGCAGCACTTGTCTCAAGTCCGACTATGCCAAACGGCGCTTTGTCAAAGTACGCCTTCTTCTCCTCATCAGAATGTGGTGCATGGTCTGTTGATATCGCCTGCATCGTTCCATCAACAAGTCCGCCTATAAGAGCTTTGACATCCTTCTCCGTACGGAGTGGAGGGTTCATCTTATAATTGCTGTCCGCCTCTGTTATATCTGCATCCGTTAATGTGAAATGATGAGGACATACCTCTGCTGTCACATCTGCGCCAAGTCTTTTCGCCATTCTCATAAGCTCTACAGTTCCTACAGTTGAACAGTGACAGATATGAAGCTTGGCGTTAGTCTCATGTGCAAGGAATATATCTCTCGCTGTGATAACATCCTCAACAGAATTAGGTATACCGCACACCTGATACTTCTCAGATGCAACACCCTCGTTAAGCACACCCTTTCCGACAAGATTCTTGTCCTCACAGTGAGCCATTATGACAGCACCAAGCCTTGCTGCCTCCTTCATTGCCTCCCTGTATACGTTAATGTCCATAACGCTCTTTCCATCCTCAGAGAACGCTACTGCACCGGCAGCAAGCATAGCCTCCATATCGACAAGCTCCTTGCCCTCCATACCCTTTGTTATGGAAGAGAGCTGCTTCACATGAACGTAGCCCTCCTTATCGGCTTTATCTGTGATGTATTTTAAGGTTTCCACAGAATCAACCACAGGCTTTGTGTTAGGCATGGCACAAATTGTTGTTACTCCGCCCGCTGCCGCTG
>CAVELH010000061.1:0-12577 GCA_963616385.1 bacterium
TAAGCTTCTTTTCATCCTTGGCAGGAACCTTATCACCCTTCATAATACGCCTTGCCACAATCATAATCTTCTGCATATCCTTAGCCGCCTCAGCGTATGCATCAGTCTGCTGCTCTGCGACATATTTGTTAGCTATCGCACAGTGCTGCTCAATAAGCTCATCTACATAATCCTGATATTCATTTTTTTTGTCATTTACCGCCTCATACTGAAGTTCAATTATAGCCGCCTCATTCTTATATATAACAGCGCCATTCTCAGTATTGTTAATTTTCTCCTCCAGAGCCTTTTTTTGTTTGCCAAGTTCACGTTGCTTATCATAATAGCCCCGCAGGCAAACGCCATAGGCAGCTCGTGCCTCTCCAATCTTCATAAAGCCTCTCTCCCAACTATAAGCTATACACTAGCAGTAAATCTTGCATTCTTTTCAGAATTCTTATATATATATCTTTCAATATCACGACTTATTTTATCAAATGATAAATTGTCATTCCCGCCCACTGATTCTGAAACAGATTTCTTACTATCTGTTGTATCAGAATTAGGTATATCGTCTTTGTCTGGTATTGATGTATCTTCTATATCCGATATTGGCGTATCATCCTTATCAGTTGTTGATGCATCATCCTTATCAGCTATTATATCTATCTTATCAGTTTCATCTGAAATACCTTCGTCGTCAGATTTTTTCTCCTCTGCCAGCTCTGCTTCCTCTGGCATATTCTTATATTCAACGCTCTCTGTAAACTTCAAATGTGCATCCCTGATTAAACATACCTCATTATTAAGTCTGTTCATCAAAATCATTTTCTTAATCTTAGGGATATATGGGTTGCTTGCAATCGACTTTGCCTTTGCCGCAAAATTGCCCATACGATTCAGAGTTAATCTCTGGACATCCTCCTTCGTCTTGCAGTTCTTTAACTGCTGCTTATATGCCTTTTTTTCACTCTGAGCTTTCTCGTACTCTGAAAGTGATTCGGGATCATGCTCCTTCAAATACGCAATTTCCTCCTCACTTAAGGTCTGTCCTGTCTTAAGCTTCGTATATATCTGTTCCGTATCTCTACTTTTTCTTACATTCTCTGCCTGCTCCTCAATAGATTGCAGCAGCACATCTTCCTCGGTAAGCTCCTCGTTATTATGTTTTTGGTTAATATCATCCTTTCTCTTCTTCCACTTTAAATCAAGCATCTGCATTTTAACCTGACTTTGAACAGTCCCAGTATACATAGGTTTATCCCCCTAACTAAAAACACAACCATGTCAAATGTATAAATTTTACTCTCAGGAATTAAGCCCACTACAAAGGCAAATGAAATGTAACAGAAAATAGGTATAGTAATATACTATAATACTATACCTTTTCTTAAATTGAATACTTCGTCCTTGAAGCAGCTAAACTCAAATCCTTTTGAGATATTATTATTCATTTTGTATATCGGAGACTTATTTAATATTCTTAACAGCTATTTTTCCATAATTACAATTTTATTTGATATATTTCTCACAAAGCCTATTTTACCAATAACCTTGTATATAGGTATAAATTCCTTCATGCCCTCAACAAGGCTTACATCTGCCTTATTTGTGAAATGAGGAATAAGATCCTGCAACTTCTTTCCATTCTTAACTCCCCATGTAAATTTAGCCGAACTCTTCTCAATTGACTTCTCAGTTATATTTTTTACAACAAATGGTGACATTGTCTCAACAAGTACCTTTGCCTTGCGGAATCTTTTATCAATAATATCAAACATCTTCCTCACATCAGCTTCACTAAGATACATTGTAAGCCCCTCAATTATGACAAGCACTGGCTCTCCGTTATATTCAATATCATTTACATAAGCTTCATCTGTAGCTGATTTGGCTATCTGATAAACAGGACCATTTTCCTCCATAAAACGTGCCCTTATATCCATTGTCTCCGGAAGGTCAATATTGTACCATCTTGAATATTTTCCTGCCATACGATAACATCTTGTATCCATTCCGGATGCAATATTAATTACTACTGTATGAGGATTTTTAGTCAGAAAATCATCCACAAGTCTGTCAAGCACGATAGTTCTTGCAATTACACCATAGCTCATCATTTTATCGCTATCAGCCTTTGTGAAATCATAATCTAGCTGTTCAACTATCTCTATTGCCTTTTCATCATATATATGGTGTTTTTCCTGTCGTGACTCCTTTGCTCTCGCATATAATGTCTGTAACATTGTCTCTGGAACACCCTGAACACTTACCTTTGTCTTTTCATTCATAATATTTTCCTCTTTCCTTTCCGTAACGATTGTTATTAATTGTTATGTTGTTAAAAAAAGCTCCACAGCTAATTGCTGTGAAGCTCCTTTAAATTCTGTATTAATTTTTCTGTCCCGCCAGTAGAATATATTCCAATCTTCTCGGCTAAATACATACTATATTCCATATCATAATTTCCCTTTATAATTTCAATACAGCCATCTAAGCGTATCTTGGCAAGTATCTTGATAAGCTTATCATCTGGAAGGCTCTCCAATTTGCTGCCATAAAATGCCTTAAATGACTGCTCCATCATACCCTCTACCTTCAAACGGTAATCCTCATAGCAGCTTCCCTCCGCCTTATCAAGAATAATGATTGCCTCTTTTCTATGTTCAAGAATAAACTGCATCATAAGCAAATCCAACTGTACGCCTTTATCCGGCTCCTCAAGCTCCATGCGCATATACTTTCTTAAAAGCTCCTCATATTGCCTGATAAGAGGTTCGAATATTGCTTTGAAAAGTGCCTCCTTACTCTCAAATGAGAAATACATAGCTCCCGTAGTCACACCGGCACTCTGGCATATTTTTCTTAAACTTGCTTTGCTGTAGCCATTCTTTAAAAATTCATCAACCGCTGCATTTTTAATTTTCTCTGCTGTTTTTTCTTTTTCATTTTTCATAACATCTGTTATGTTACTCTTGCCTAACTATTTTGTCAAGTAAAATACGAATTAAAATTGGGGAGGGGGTTAGTATGTATCTATATTATAATCGTCATATGCCTTTTTAACCCATCCTGTTATTCCCCTTGAACCAAGCTGCGACATATGCGCCCGCTCTCCATTTGGGAAGTAAAAAATCTCTATCCAGCGACTATAAAACTCCTGAGACTCACCATCATACTTCATTTCTCCATCGCCAACTAAAATAACATGTCTTACATCTTCATCGTCCGTATATTCATACTTGTAATAATTCTCATCTGATATTTGATTTGATATATCAAGCTTAATATCATCAAATATAAAATAAGTACGACCATTCTCATAAATAGAATAATAAGCTTCAGCATTTTCTGTTTTTTCATATATATTCAGTTTACCTTCATCAGCACTCTGATTTTCATTATTATACTCTATTATCAGACCTCCATTTGCCATTCCATGTTCATATGTAAATAAATCCTTTATCCACACTCTTCCTGTTGCCGCAAAAACAACCCCATTTGATATAACAATGCCTCCAAAAAGAATTACAAATATTGATATGATTAGAGTTTTATTTCTTTTCTTCTTACCCGCTGCCGCTATAGCAATATCATTTTCAGTAGGAACCATACTACAGATAGGAGTCTTGTACATTTTTTTGTAATTTTCTCTATCAATCATCACCAAATTCCTCCTTCACCTTATTCTTAAGCATTTCTCTGGCTCTATCCAAACGTTTACGAACGGCCGATGGTGACAATGTCAATATTCCCGATATCTGCTCACAGGTGTAATCCTCATAATAATACAAATGTATCACTATCCTATACTTTTCTGGCAGTTCAAACAAAGCTTTATTTAACGCTATGGCAGACTCCTCCCGAAGAACATCATCAGTTAAATTATCGTTCTCACCCTCATATGCCATATACTCATCAAACGATATCTTATTATTTTTCCAGAAACACTTAGAACAATCCCTTGCCTTATTAATTGCCACTCTAAACAACCACGCCTGAATATGCTCTTTACTTTCAAACTGTTTCTTATGTAAATGATATTTGACGAAAGTATCCTGAGTAACATCTTCAGCGTCCATTTTGTTATGGCAAATTCCAAATGCTATTGCATAAACTCTCTGCCAAAATTCTTGTATTATTTCACCTGTCGTTAATCGCATTTATCCCCATCCATCCGTCATAAATATTTTGTGTAAAGACCTTTCACTAAGAATACGATTGAGGCATCTATCATGTGACAAAATATATTATATTTATTTTTTGCCATGTGTTATTATATTTACTTTCTGTGTTATGTATTATCTATGTGTTAATATATGAACTCTCTTGATTTAGTTTGTTATCTGTTTCTTCCCTATCTACTCTAATCAGTATTTACATCCAGCTCTGCATTTCCAGTTGGAACGCCCTCATTATGCATTGCAAGCTCAACCCACGCAGGTGCCATCCCATCTTTATCGCAAGGAACATCCATAGTATTAAATACATAACTTCCATTAGAATCATAGATAAGCTCGACATAACCAGCATTTTCCAAGGTGCCACCAACCAATATTATATTTTTACTACCATCGGGATTAACAATTTCATATCTATAATACTTATCTTCTCCACAATAATCGGTAACATCTATGCACTTATCCCCCACAGTAAGATAGATTTTTTCACCCTCCACCTTAACATAAGAATCCCTCGGATATGTAATAGAAAACGATAATTCATTATCAGCCTCATCATATACTACCTCACCGCCATTTGCTGTATGAAAGATATTTATAACCTTGTTTGCAGCATTTACAATAAATGTTCTTGTAGAAGGTATAAATAGCAGCACCGCAATAAAAACTGCTACACACGCAACCCACTTCATTATAGAATAAGTCCTTCTCTTTTTAATCAGACACTCCCTTATTTCATTTACCTTTTGTTCGTCTATTGATATCCTGTCAAATGTTTCCTTTATTATCTGTTCCATAATCACACCTCCATATTTTTTAGCATTTCTTTTCCTCTGCTAATTCTCATTGCTACAGCCGAATCACTAAGCTTCAGAATTGTGGCAATTTCATGATATGTATAGCCCTCATAGTAATGCAGGTAAATAGGAATACGATACGTCTCAGGCAAATTCATAAGACTATTATACAAGCTCTCTTCCCTGTCACTGATTACGTTTTTATCTGCAATTAAATTCTCCAAATCATCATAGTTTGCCAACCCTTTATTTGCGGCTGACTTCATATAATCCTTGCACATATTAGCTGCCATCTTATACAAGGATGCCTTTTCATACTCACTCTTTATGACTAAATTTTTTGAAATAAGCTTTAGGAAAAGATTTTGAACTATATCCTCAGCCTCTTGTTTTATTCCTACATACGATAATGCAAATCTATACAAATCATTAGCATATAAATCAAAGAGCTTTACTACCTTTTCATTTTTCACCTTGCGCTCCTCCTGCCTTCATTTGAGTACTCATATATATAACGATTTGGCGGTGCCTATTCTCACAAATAAATACAATTATTTATAAATTTATTTTACAGCATTGACACTGTTTTCGGTATTTTTACTTCTGATTAATAAACAAATAAACCTGATACAAACGTATCAGGTTTATTTTGCGTCTCTTCTGCAATCAATTCAATTCGTTATACCACTGTTCTAAACAGAAGTACAAGCCATAGGTTCCACATCAATTTCCAACGAACCACATACTTTTCTAAGACTTTCTGCGTCACGTTCATT
The DNA here is from genome assembly GCA_963616385.1 of bacterium. Taxonomy (GTDB): domain Bacteria; phylum Bacillota; class Clostridia; order Lachnospirales; family Lachnospiraceae; genus Coprococcus_C. The sequence continues at coordinate 5,734 of CAVELH010000061.1, forward strand.
TCCGAAAATAAGCATTTTCTTTAGGTTAGGGAACTGCTCTATCTCTGCTTTTGTTACCTTTTTGAACTCAAATCTCTCGTCTCTTCCATCCCACTCTGGTGCTATCTGCATATAGATATCATCGGAGCCATCCATATTAATTTCTTTGACCAGCCCTGCAAGGCTTGCAGGAATTGGTAATTCCTTAAAGAAGCTTACCGCAGCACGCACATTTTTATCTGTTTCCAGATTCCAATGTGCCTTTTTGAAAATCATATAATCGTATATATCAAAATATGGTTTCAAGACTTCCTGATTGTACATAAGCTCCTGTATCACAGCAAGCTTAAAATTAAATGTATCAAATGTCAGACAAGTTTCATCAGGAACAGTGATATTATAATTCTCATCATTCTTTGGACGCTCCGGTCTGAATCCGATATATACATCTAATAGAACTTGCTCTCCATCATAGACTGGAATGTCTTTCCTCTTTAATTCATCTTCTACTTTTAGAACAATATCCATATGAATCTGTCGAACCATTTTCCCCTGTTCATCCTTAATCTCTGAATTATATCCATAGCCTAAAATATATGGATATAATCTGTCTTGTGACATATTTTGATTTAAGACCTTTAATCCTCCAACATAACATTTTTCCGTCTTTGATTCTGCGAATACTTTTTCCCCTGTAACATATAGCGTCATAGATGTAATATTATGTGCATCATCTATATAGGCTTTCTGCTTTTTTAAGTTACGAAGATATGCTGTTGAACCCTCAAATGATACTCCCAGCTCATCGTAGAAATATTCGAAATGATTATCGTTTTGCGCATCTACCCTAGCCTCGCCAAGTAACGCACTTATTTCTTCATAAGAAAGTGGAAAGGTCAACAAATTGCCGTTAAATATTATACCATTGTCCAAAACTTCTATCAGGTTCATTTTTATTTTGTCTCCTCTTTCAACGTCAAGTAGGAATTTACTGATACTTTTATATTAGCATAATAATCATAAACTTCAATACAATAAAATGGTTTTAAACATTACCACAAGTATTGGTGAAGAGCATGATTACATCACCACATAATACAACCACTCTTCACATGATTGTCTCACGGGCTCACGCCCTATAAAAATAAAGAAAAAAGCCCGAATGCAAGTAAACTTGCATCGGACTTTTCCCTTTATTTCTGCACGGCTTATCGCCTACGCGTTAATTACTCAATGATAGTAGCAACTCTACCAGAACCTACTGTTCTACCACCCTCACGATCTGATTTGGTCGTATTTAGAAACTTATATGTTACGGTTTTTGTCGTTTTGTGACTCATTTTATGGGTATTTTGCCTATTGTTTTTCTTTTTCCGGAGGAAAGTATCAAAAACGTATCACACTCGTGATACACATTCTAGAGGGTGTTATACGCGTAATTATGTATCATGATGCTTATTTTATCAAAATGGAACACTGTGTGCCATTTTACCATTTTTTAATACGATACATGTCCCACGACGCATAATGTGATACACATCCAAGTAAAGGTACACATAAAAGGCCATTGCGTATCTTTACTCAAATCATTTAAATTTCTTCATACTTGCACGTCAGCTTGAATGTACATATGAAAGTCACATACAAGTTAATTCACGCAAAACCAAATAGTTTCATCAATGAATTAATCAGCGTAATAACCGCTGTGCTTCCCCCACATATACTTTTCAATGCCACAAGAAATCCCTTTTTCGGTTTATTATTTGTTTTAATATCCATTTCTATTTGCTTTAGAACCTCTAATATATCATCCTCTGATTCATTTCCTGCAACTAAAACTACTTCTTTTATCGAATTTATCAAATCTAGCGCATCGCTTTTGACCTCTTCACTTATCTCTACATTATTGCTAATGTTACCTTCGATATTATTTGCCACCACAACAGTTGAATAATTCGCAGTTATCCCATTTACATTAGGTTGATTTTTTCCTTCTTCACGAACTTTTCTGTCATAACATATTCTTAAATGTTCACTTATGAAATCTATAAGTGGATCGATAATATGCTCAATGAACTTTCGCATCTCATCATTTGTCGTGGATTTAGTACTTGTATAAATATGAGTCCCATACAACCTAGTAAAATCTCCTCCGAAATGTTCTACCGAATATTTAAGCATTTGATATTCTAAAGATATTTCTTCATCCATTACCGGGCTAATCTCAAAAGGACTAATCCAGTCTCTTTCTTGTATTATATTTTTTATATCAAATTTACAATTATTATGCTGTTCAACAAAATCTCTTATCAGATCTTGATTATTAATAACACTCATAAAACGCTTTAAGTTGGCATCACACTGCGAATAATCGGTTCTGCTTAATCTACGTGCAACATTCCTAAAATTTGCTGAAATATCCTGTATTTCTTCACTTGTATAATCTCTCATTTTATAATCCTCCCACAATACGGACAATAAAACCCTGCTGTAACATCCGATGTCGTAAGCGCAATTATCTTGTCACAGCAATTTACTTTTACTCGTAACATATCATAATCCTTATTTTTAATTGCGATATCTGTATCAACTCTTTGTACTGGCTTCGTTTCGATTTTAATATGCTTTGACTTGATTCCTTTTAATGCCTCTACAAACATCCTTTCAGCTTCCGCAATAGCTATTTTTTGTGCTTCTTCAATAACCTCTTCCGGCCAAAATGTATTCAATTTTTCCGATATACCACAAATGGGGCAACAAATATCATTTTCTTCCAATTCATCATTTAAATATGAACATTCCATTTTAAACCTTGATTTACATCTATCACACTGAAGAGTAACCAATCCCTCGTCATCCGCTTCCAATGAAGCTTTGCCAATAGTTTTTGACATTATCACATACCCTCACCTTCATCTTTAAAACAATTTTACTATTTCTTATTCTCTTTCAAATAGCGTCTATCTCTATTTGCACCAACACATATAATTGCGCCTTCTTCAATTAATGGCTTTATTATTGATTTAATTCGACTCTCCTTCAAATTCAGCAACTCACAAAAGTCTTGTAACTTATATTCACTACTACTCTTCATGTATGATAATATTTGTTCTTGCTGAAATTGTGTTTTGCTTATTTTCTTTTTATCGCCGTTTTTTTATCGCCGCTTTTTATCGCCGCTTTTTTTGAAAGAAAGCGACAGTACCGTCCTATCCGGATCAAATCTCTCCTCAATCACCGGTTCTTCTAGGCCTTCATCTGCCCAAACATTAAAAATATTCGGCACACCGCTTCCAGCACGTTCACCGATATTGATAAGATTAAACATTTTCATAAGAGCCTTATTTCGCGGATCGGATTCACCGCCAAGACGCATCTGCTTTTTACCCGTTCTGATATAACCGGGATTTGCCAAAACTAGCTTATCCGGTTCTTTTCGGATAACAACGCCTCTCAAGCCATGATAGTCTGCATTAATCAGACAATTTGCCAAAGCCTCACGAATTGCCTTGTGTATTGGTGTATCGTCAACACGCTCACCACCGGACATTTTGAACGGAACCTTAACATCTTTAATTATTTTGTTATAAACCCTGAAATAAAAGTCGCACACATTTCCAGACCATTCACCGGAGCTGGACTGCAATCTATCACTCCATCGTGTGGTAGGATCTAACTCTTCCCTATAATCTAAAAAATACTCAGGGAAATGACGCACAATGTTATACTCATCCCCAAACATAAGCATGCCTGCTGCTGTAGGATGTAACTTTCCATCTTCCTCAGAAATTGTATCAGCACCAATACTTCTCAAATACTCATGGTCGCTTAAACGCTCAAAAGGGTGTCCTTCTTTTAAAGAACGATGACTGTTGCGATATCCATGAATAGTATCATAGTTCAAATTCTCCATAGGAACCTTATCAAGTACTTCCATATCCATAGTACGCTCGGTCTGGTCGCGAAGCATTGTCTTTACCTGCAATCGTGTACAATTATAATCACCCTCATAATTTCTGCGGAATGTACCATTAAAAATATCATTATTGATGTATACTGGCTTCTGCTCACGCTTTGCCATCGGCACATAAATAACCATAATGACATCCTTGTTATCCCCAACTTCATAAGTCTGCACATCACCTTCTGACAGGAGATTGATACTTACCTTCTTGGGATTGTTCATATTATCCCAAAATTCTTTACGAAGCTTAGATGCATTTTGGAGACCGGTAGTTCTCCAACTACCATCTTTATTTTCTTTAACACCAAGAATAATAACTCCACCATAACAGTTTGCAAAGGAAGAATAGGTATCCCACAAAGAAACTGGCAAACCACCATCTGCTTTTTTCACTTCTCTTCTGTTGTCTTCTCTGTATTCATCAAATTGTGAAAGGTCAAAAGTTTTTTCCAAAATACTCATCTCTCTTTCTGTCTTAAGTCTCAAGTTAGCACTTAATAATGTTATATTCTTTAAGACACATAGCTTCAATCTGCATCTTCAAATTATCCCGAATATCATCATCTGAAACTTCTTTAAAAGGCTTTACACATATTCCCGGAACCATTTTTATAGCAGTTGCTATATCCTTATACTTCACATTGTTTTCAATGACTTTATTCTCTGCACCATTTCTATCAAAAGGGATCTCATTATATTTGCTTATCGTAGATAATATATCTTTTTCCAATTCGGATAACTTATATTTTTGATTTAAATATTCTAAAACAGTTTGAATCACTACATTGCTTGACATATAATTTATTACTCCCCTTTATTTTTTACAACTATGTCTACATCCTTACCAGTTTTTACATTTAAAATTCATAACCAGCACAGAATCCATACTCAGACCTTCACATATTCCATAATATATCCTCAATCCACTATCAAAGAATTATAAAATACTATTTAATAGTATAGCACCATAATTCTCTATCTTCAACAATCCATCGTACAAATTTACGAAGCAAATAGAATAATTATTCTTTATTAATGAACCTGACATAATACCTAACAAAAAATCTGTCTTTAAAAATTTTAGTCCAATATTAGATTTCAATACCCATTTCTCCACTACCTTCCCAACTCCAATTACTCACCTAGTCCATCGCCAGATATACATCTGCACTAATAGTCCTATTCATGTATCAGGACATGTGAATTACATCACCAGACAAAACAACCTCACCTCGTATGATTATCCCATGAACTAATGTCCTATATCTAGAAAACATGTATATATCCTGCAATTGCTTCACAATCATAAACGCATAGACATTCGTCGAATATCTCAAATTACTCCTCCGTACATGACAACCACGCTTCGCGTGATTGTCTCACGGGTTCACGCCCTATAGAAATAAAGAAAAAAGCCCGAATGCAAGTAAACTTGCATCGGACTTTTTTCTTTATTTCTGCACGGCTTATCGCCTACGCGTTAATTACTCAATGATAATAGCAACTCTACCAGAACCTACTGTTCTACCACCTTCACGATATCAGACCAGTGTATTGCGATGTGCAAATGGTGATTTTTCGTGTAATTTGTGAGGGAAAATCCAGATTTTACGCTGTGTCCGTGTGATTTTTGGAGATTTTGTTATCATGGTGTTATCATATCATGCTATTCGTAAGACCAAATATTTGCTATCTCATAATTTTTTATTTTCTTGACCTTATCAACACATTGTTTTAATTCGTCTGTTTCTTCTGTTCCAGTTGTCTTAACACTTTTATAATACTGATGTAATGCCTCCACACAATTGTATAAGCCATCCAAATAATACCGTTCACCTTGACCTGCTAAATCTCCATATATGTCTATACACTTACTGATAGATACTGTAATATATCTCTGAGTTTCTTCCTTAGCAAAAAAAGGTTGCCTGAGCAATGGTGTCAAATGAATCCACAATGTTTTCGAATACTCTATATCTAAATATTTTATTGAGCTAAAAAATTTTTCAAACGATACATTTTGATTGCAATTTTCTTTTAAAAATACCAAACATTGTATTCCTGTAAATACACTTGAATAAAGTTTTTTATTTTTCGTCAATATAATATTTTCAAACATATCAACACATTCTTCAAGTTCATTTTTCTCAGTCATTTCTAGTATATCGATTGCAATGGTACTAATTCGGCAATCCGATAATGCTGTCTTAATTTTTTCAATCAGTGGATACACCTCTGTAATCAATTGATTTTGTATAGCTTCACAATAGATAAGTGCAACAAGTTCCTCAATTACTAGAAACTTATTTTCACATTCATCTTTTTCTCCCATAAAATTATCTTTTAATAAGCTTTTTTCATGGATTATGAAATCATATGAGCGAGTCAAAATGGTGCTTGCAAGTTCTTTATTTAAAATCACCTTACTACATTTTCTCAGGGAAATTTTCGATGTCGAATAAAAAAAGCTAAAATAATCTCGGACACTTCCATATGAATTATTTCCCACATGCCCTGTTGGTGTTACACTTTTCACATATTCTGTATTCATCAAATATGTATAATATAATTTTGAAAAATCAACTGATTCTGGATACGGTAATCCCTCCCAAATAAATGGATAGTATAATTCTGTTGTCGGCAGGGTATCTTTATCATTCTTCCAAAAGGCTGTTATAATATCGTCTCGATATTTTTCTAACGGTTTATTATTCCACAATACTAATAAGCAAGATAATCCATTATCTCTTTCACATATATTTTCACTTAGACTCGCACGAAGTGCTTTTTCATAAAATATTTCCACATCTTCTTCATATATTTCAAATGATACATCATTAAAATAACTAGCCAAATGATATTGTGCATCAAACTCAGAGAAAATAATATTCTGACAAGTAT
>CAVELH010000062.1:0-12440 GCA_963616385.1 bacterium
GCATTGCATCCTCTAACCCTGTTGATGCACAGATATACACATTTGTATCAAGCAGCCCCTCAGAAGCCCCATTATACTCAGTTAAATCAGCTATGGTAAATTCAAACACATACGCCTGATTATCATTTATGGCAATATCTATTTCAGTGGCATAATCCCTGTTTTCAAGAGATGCCGACTCGTACTTGTTCTGGCAGCCTGTACAGCTTATCATCACACATAAAAGAAGGATAAAGCTTCCTATTCTCGCACGTCTTACGATAAGAACGATAAGCGGTACTATCACACTTATGGCAAAATCTATCCATATCATATAAAACACAATAACATCTCTTATACTGCGAATCATCAGTCCACCCATCACAAGCAGGATAGCTGCAATAATTATTAATATCTCCCACCAGACACCCTTCTGGCACACCTTTTTTGCAAAAACTCTCGCGTAAAACATATACCCACTTATCACCGCAAAAATTCCAATTATCCAAAATGCTAAAACAGGATAGTCCATTCTCTCCACCAGACCACCCGGAAATGCAGATGCCTCCATGACATTTAAGGCAGCCTTATCATCAGCCCCAGTCCAGTCATTTCCAAGAATACCAATGACAAAGGTATACGCAAGAACGAGCGCAATAATTATCCATATAAGCATTTTCAAGGCATTTTTCCAGTTGTTTTCCTTCTGTTTTGCAAGGGTAAATGTCATAAGCTCCATTCCTGACGTAGATATAAGCACTATATAGCCACCATAAATTATCTTCATGATATCGCCGTCTGAGGAGCTTATTGATGAAAACATTTCATCAGGAAGTGCGTTCCACGAAACATTTGTTATAGAAAATACAGCGACAAGAATAAGCGGAACTAACATCCACCAAAACAGCAGTTCAAGAAGCCGCCCTCTTCCCTCTATGTCACGCATTGCTCCATATCCGCATACAAGTATAAAAGGCACTGCGATAACCCACACATTCATATTTCTGAGCATATATTGCTGCACAACATCTGCAAAAAATAAAAGTACAATTCCCGCACGCAATACATATCTTAAGACATATATAAGCAAAAGCACCTTGGAAAACCATCCAAAATTCTCGTCTATGGCATTCGCAAGTCCCTTAGAAAACAGTCTTGAATATCCATAAACAAGAATACCGTACAAGCTTATCAGTATAATCCCTAGCAAAAACAGCCATAAATGTTTTTTCCCTGCTATGCTAGTGGTTATATAAGGTATCAACACCATTCCAACAGTTATATTTTCAAGAAGCGCAATACGAAATGCCTGTCTCTCGGATATAACTCCATTATCTATATTCATCATGACCTTGTCCCCCTATCATTCTTCCTAAGCCTTACCCTGCTGTTTTCCTGCGCCCACGCAGGTCTCCTTCTCATGAATTTAATAGGTGCTCTCGCAACAAAGTCCTTTTTGCCCTGCATACCATCTACACTCCCCGACACAACAGGCATCATATATGGCACACCAAAGCTCTTTAAACCGGACAGGTGAATAGCAACGATTAAAAGCCCCATCAGATAACCGTACAATCCAAATACTGCCGACGTTATTATTATGAAGAATTTGAGCAGCCTGAACACTGATGCAAACTCCTCATTAGGAATAGAAAATGACGCTATAGCGGTAAGTGCAACCACTATAACAACTATAGTACTCACAATTCCCGCATCAACTGCTGCCTGCCCCACGATAAGTCCACCGACAACTCCTATCGTATTGCCAAGCGGACCGGGAAGTCTGATTCCAGCCTCCCTTAAAAGCTCAAATAAAAATTCCATTATTAGAACCTCGACCACAATGGGAAATGTTACAAGAGAACGCGCAGAAGCTATTGCATAGAGCAGCCTCGTCGGCAGCATTTCGCTGTGATATACGGTAACAGCAATATAAAAGCCCGGAAATGTTATCGCCAAAAATGCTGCCACATACCTTAATATTCTCGCAAATGTACCAACTGCCCACCTGTTGTAATAATCATCAGATGCCTGAAGAAGCATATTGAAATTAGATGGTGCAACTATAACCTCAGGTGAATTGTCAAATACAACTGCAACCCTTCCCTCGGCAATACCCGCTGCTACCTTATCCGGTCTGGTGGTTGACTGAAATGTAGGAAATGGAGAATACCACCTGTCCTCCATAAGATGCTCTGCCATACCACTGTCAAATATGGCATCTATATCATATTTTTCTATACGTTCTCTTATATTTGCGACAAGCTCCGGCTTTGCCACATCCTCCAAATACATGAGGGCATAGTCTGTCCTTGAACGCTGACCTATGCTGCCCTGCTCGCACTTAAGCTTTGCATCGCGAATTCTCCTTCTTATAAGGGCTGTGCTCTGTCTGAAGCCCTCATTGAAGCTGTCCCTCGGACCTCTCATGCCTGCCTCGTTGTCATTTTCGCTTATACCCCTTAACGGAAGCTTCTTAGTCGATAACACAAGTGCCTCGTCAAAGCCATCGACAAACATGGCAGTATCGCCCTTTAAAACAGAGGCAACCGCAAGGTCAAAGGATTTCTCCTTCTTTATATCAACAGTCTGTGCCTCACAATAAAAAATGGCATCAAACAATCTGTCGTTATACTCTCTTGTTCCACGCCATTCATATGTGAGAGGTTTAATAATTGTCTCCTCCACCATACTGTTATCAGTGAGCCCATCTATATATATAATATGGATGCGGACAGGGTTAGGCATACGCTCAAGCAAAAATGATTTCTGAACTATATCTCCAGACCTGTCAAATAATGTCTCTAGTATCTCTATATTCTTAGATATGTCACTGCTTATATTTACTTTTAATTTATTCTTATCGTCATATAAATCTTCTATCTTCTTCATATCGACCTCGCACACAAAAATGTTATCCATATTGTGTGCAAAGCCTTATAATTTAATTCTGATTTATGACATTTCTTATAACTATCTGCTCCTGATTATAGATATGCTCCTCCATAATACGCTGTGCAGTCTCAGCATCTCCCTTAAGTATCGCCATTGTAATCTGGTCATGCTCCTTGATAAGAATATCGTGATACAAAAAGTCTTTAACATATTCTACTCGGTATCTGTATACCTGCTCCCGAAGATTCTGGGCTATGTTAATTAGCTTCTGGTTCTTAGATGCCTTGTAAATGGTATTGTGAAACGCCTCGTCACCCTCAACTATAGCTGGCACAAGCTTAGAGTTAATCGCCTCACGGAAGGCTATACAGGTCTGTTTAAGCTCCTCCTTGCCCTCATCATCTATTCTCTCGCAGGCAAGCTTGACTGACAGAGCCTCGATTGCCATTCTTACCTCAAGTGCATCCTTTAAGTCCTTTACAGTTATGTTGGCAACCTCTGCACCCTTTCTTGGAATCATAACTACAAGTCCCTCTAGCTCAAGCATTCTTATTGCCTCACGCACAGGGGTTCTACTTACACCAAGCTTATTCGCAAGGGCAACCTCCATAAGTCGCTCTCCCGGCTGGAATTCACCCTGTATAATCGCCTGTCTAAGTGTGTTAAATACAACCTCTCTGAGAGGAAGATACTCGTCTATATTCAAATCAAGCTTCATCTTTCCGCACCTCCTGATACCGGTTTTGTAACATATATCTCTGTGGATAATCCCTTATCTCTTATATAATCTGCTGTCTTATCTGCCATAGCCTTATCCTCATATAAGCCAAACACTGTAGGTCCACTTCCACTCATTATCGCATTTAATGCGCCCTGCTCCTTCATAATATCCTTAAGCGTCTCTATCTCCGGATGAAGCTCTACTGTAACGCTCTCAAGCACATTTGCCATACACCCTACCACATCCTGTATGCTTCCACGTTCTAACGCTTCTACCATTCCTGCAACGTCTGGATGCTCACATATTTCTTTGGCATCAAGGCTCTTATACACCATTCCCGTACTCACACTAATTGGAGGCTTTGCCACAAGCACATAGCAATCAGTAAGCGGCGTGACAGGTGTCAGCACCTCACCTATTCCCTCGGATAATGCTGTGCGCCCCATAATACAGTATGGTACATCTGCTCCAAGCGTAACACCAAGCTTCATAAGTGTATCTAAGTCTGCCCCTATCTCAAACAGCTCATTCACAGCGTGAAAACAGGCTGCACAATCCGTACTTCCTCCTGCCATACCTGCCTCAACAGGAATCTGTTTGTCTATGTGTACATTGATATGTGCCTTTATATTATATTTATCAAACATGAGAAGAATAGCCTTATAGACAAGATTATTCTCATTTAAAGGAATATCATTCCTGTTGCAGGTAAGCTTTATATCAACATCATCTGCATAATCTGCCTCAAATGTCAATGTATCATGCAGGCTTAAATTCTGCATAACCATGCTCACCTCGTGATATCCGTCAGGTCGTTTTCCAAGCACATCGAGTACCAGATTAACCTTAGCATATGCATTTTTTGTTATTGTTTTCACAAGTTCTCCCTCCTGTGCAACCGTATAGTGTATACAATATACATTCTTATTTTATCTTTTCTTTTTATTTTCTTCAAGGGTTAAATATTATTATTTCAATGTCGATATATATAATGAAACAACCAGAGGCTCTGGTGACATGATGGTGGTATCATCGGTTGCCGGAGCCTATTCTAAGCACTATAAAACCAAGGAGGGTTATAGAAATGGAATTAAACGGAATTAATTCAAACACCTATACTGCTTACGCTACACCTGCCACTCAGACTGCTTCATCTAACGCAGAGGAAGTAAAGGCTGACGCTAAGGACGAGGCAGCAGTATACGAGAAATCAGCAGCCAAAACCGATGTTACCTACAAAGCAACAGGCAAGAGTGGAAAAACCGACCAGGCTACCATCAACAAATTAAAGTCTGATGCTGAGGCACGCTACTCTCAGTTAGCATCTCTGGTAGAGAAGCTTATGACAAAGCAGGGTAACACCTACAAATACTCCACCTTAAGCGACCTTATGAAGGGCGTACAGTCAGGTGAGGTTTCTGTAGATGCCGCAACAGTAGCACAGGCAAAGAAAGACGTTGCCGATGATGGTTACTGGGGCGTTGAGCAGACAGCCGAGAGAATCGTTTCATTTGCAAAGGCATTAACCGGTGGTGATTCCAGCAAGATTGAAGAGATGCGTCAGGCTATCGAAAAAGGATTTTCACAGGCTACAAAGACTTGGGGAGACAAGCTTCCTGAGATATCTTCAAAGACCTATGACAGAATAAATGAAATGCTCGATGAGTGGGCAAAGGACGCTAAAAATTAATTTTTAAAACATACCATACGCCATATATAGGTGTATAATTGTTTGCAACTCTACGACTGCAAGTATATCTAACACATATTTTTTCAATCTTTTATTGTGCGCTGCTCCCGAAAACTCGCTTTGCTCAGACATTCGTCCGCAGCACACTTGATTGAAAAAAATATATGTAAGATATACTAAGCAGTCTGGTTGTCATCACAATTACACACCCACATATGGCGTATTTTCTATGTTTCAATAATTAATTGTTATACGACCTTATTATGACTTCACGATAATTAGGCGGTCACCTTCCTGCACATAATCGCTCTCAAGATTATTTACCTCTCTTATTGAGTCCGTGGTTGCATAATATTTTCTCGCTATTGACCATAGCGTATCACCATTCTTTACTATATAACCAACTATTCCCGGCATTTTTGCCTTTTTCTCATAATCTATAGGCGATACCTTCATATCAGTTATAACATCTGTGCTCGTGTGTGAGAATATGGATATTCCAAGATTAATCTGTGTCTTAATCTCGACCTCCTCACTGTTAAGCAGTGTTGCGCCAAGCTGGTCTAAGCTAGGCACTATCCTTACAGCGTCCTCCTTAGATAACGACATAGTTTCCACATCATAGTTAAATGGTATGTCTACCTCCATACAGTTCATTGGCTCATCGTCTGCCGATATGTACAATATACAGGTTTTCACAATTCCCGAAACTGCCACCTGATTTGACTGTATATCGATATCATCAATCTCCACACTTCCGTATATGTGGCATATCTGAAGAAGCTTAGCTTCATCACCGGCTATACGCTTTCTGTGGTTTATCTTCGCCTTTGCAAGATTCCTCATAAGAAGGTTTTCATACGAGAAGCTCTCCGTCTCTGGCTCAATCTCAACCTGAGGTGAATACAAATCACTTAAAAGCCTAACCTCCTTATCCTCATACATCTTTATCTCCATATCGACATTGTAGTCCACACCTATTACTCTGTCCTCTCCATCTGCATCCTGCCTTACTGACACATCTCCCTTGCCCATCTTACATTCTGCCTCAAGAATCATATCCTCATTTGCACCTGCACACTCAAGCTCCTTGGAGATGGTTCTTGCCGAGAATAAATACTGTATAGGTAAATGCTCCTCCTGCCCTTTATAGATAGCAAATATCTCCACCTCGCCACGAACATATATCTTGTCACCGACAGCCTTGGTCTCTATATTCCTAAGTTCAACAGAGCTCCACAATATCTCCCTTATATTGGGCTTATTCTGAGGGATATCTATCTCCTCCTTTATCTTAAAAACATCATGCTTTGATATGGCAGTCTCAGTTATAAGTGCATTTTTATACTGACACTCAATCCCCTGCCCATTTTCAAGGTCAACAGCCGCATTTATTTTATTATCCTCATATACGCTTACATCATTGCCGATAAGACCTCTTACCTCTAATTTTCTGGAATTAATCATGGTGACAGTTATATCCTCCAATATACACTGACAGCATGCGGTGTTCATATGGGTAACACCATCCACATTTACATGGTCCTCAAATGGTATCTCTCCCTCATACACCTCTATGTCAGGCTTGTCACCCGCAGTCTTATACAACACATTAAAGCACACGCTTCCGGTTACCCTGACTCTTCCCTCCTCAGGGCTTACCTCCTCAACAACTATGTACCCATTCTTGGCAATTATCTTATCAATATCCTCCTTAGCATCAGGTATATTGAAATCATCATCTATAGTTATCTGTGAATATTTTGACGACATTAAAATGCTTGTATGTATATCTTTCCTGCTTAATTCCATATATCCTCCACCTATCCTATATATAATATCAACATCTATGTTTTAAAATATATTCCACCGATATTTATTTATGACTATTTTTTATTTAATCTATGTCAAAGATAACCGGCAGCTCGTATTTTTCGCATTTCAGAACTATATACGGACACATGGATGCCTCGCCGCCCGCTATATCCGCGTCCGTCTGGCTTGCTATCTCCTCTAGCTGCTCTGTTGTAGTAAGGCTCGTATCGACATATATGGCGTTGTCCGTCATATACAAATCATTTACGACAACATTAAGATTTCTTCTATCATGCTCACCATAGCCTATGGCAATATACAGATAATTATTGTTTACATATGTAAGCTTAAATGTCTTTAGCTTCTTCTCCTCTATAATGGATATAAGCTCCTCCGGCATACGCGTTTTATCGCACACCGTAAAATCTATATCCTTTCGTTTTGACTCCTCCTTTTTCCCACATCCAGAGACAGAAAATGGCAGCAATACAAAAATTGCTGCCAAAATCAATTTCTTTATATGTTTGTTCATAAAACCACCTGCATATATTTTTCAACTATATATATGCATTAAAAGGTCATACTTATGTCATCCGACACAAATTTAAATGTTATGTTGGTGAGCGTCACTCCGTTAGCCGAAACGTACAGACGATTCAGGCATTTTCTCTTATAGAGAATAATATTCTTCTTAATTGTGACCGGCTCTCCGTTTGAACCATTAAATGTAAATGTGGCAACCGGTGTACCTGTCGCAAACAGCGTACAAGGTATCTGTGCCAGCTCATCGGCGTATGAAAATCCTGTAAGACTTACCTCATAGGTTCCAGACTTAACTGTGTCCGTAGGCATAACATAATTAGTACCCTTCTTGGACTCCTTATATGAAAGGTCATACGACAGATAACCATCAACCACGATATACTCAAGATTCCATATATCGTCCTGATTATCCTCCTCAGCACGATTGATAATCTCTATATCAAATGCCTCGTTCATAAGTCTGCTCATAGCTCTGCTTCTCATTACAAACTCGCATATATTAGCAGCACTTCTTCTAAGCCATGCTCTGTATCGGTCATCATCACAAAGCAGTCTAAGGCTTACCTCCGTGTAATCGTTATCTGCGGCATCATTATTAACCATGAATATATCATTCTGCGAGCGAACCATAAGCCTGAACCCGTTCTTAGGACTTATCTCCGGCTCACTGCTTATATTTGCCCACCAATCCGTCATAACTATGCCGTTAAAGCCCCACTCATCTCGAAGAATCGTTGTACAAAGGTCATAGCACTCTGCTGTACGTATTCCATTTACTACGCCATACGAGGTCATAATTGCATCAGCATAACCGCTCTTTACAGCCATCTCAAAGCCCTTAAGATATATATCCCTAAGTGCTCTCTCTGAAATAACAGCATCAGCAGTTCTTCTTCCTAACTCCTGATTATTGCCACAGAAATGCTTCATGGCACCAGACACATTCCATGTCTTTAATCCCTTTAAGAACGCTATCGCAAATGCACCTGTTACAAGCGGATCTTCCGAATAATATTCAAAATTACGTCCATTCAGAGGATATCTGTGTATATTCATTCCCGGTCCGAGCAGACACTCTATACGATTAGCTGCAAGCTCCATTCCTGTATAAGAATAAAGCTCACTCACAAGCTCAACATTAAATGTACATCCGAGCATTATACCTATCGGAAGGCTGAATGCCTTTGTTCCGCAATCCATTCTGATGCCGGAAGGACCATCACTCGTACAGACAGCGGGAATTCCCATATTCCTGAGCCTCTCAGATACACCACCAAAGGCTGACGCTGTACCCGGAATTACAAGTGGACTTCCCATGCCCTCACCACTTACAATGGCTGTGAGGTCGTTGTCAGTCATCTGCATAATAAACTCGTTCATACCGGCATTGCCAAGATATACATCCGAAAGTTTTAGCGTTATCGCGTTGTTCTTCGTTTCAGGTAATATATCTATACTCTGATTCTCTATATATTCTGTATCTTTTGCGACAGCAAGAGGTACCTGCTCCTCGCCCATCCTTCGGTTGCCATATACGTTGTTACCTGTTATATCATCTACTGGTTTAATTCTCTTAAACTCTGATGTAGGAGCATATGCATCTGACAATCTCTCAGTCACTATAAGCTCTGGCAATTCAAACGAAAATGCAAGACCTGCCCTGCTCACATCATTACCTACATATATGTTATACACGCCTGCCTCTAACACCTTGCAGGACTTATAGCCTGTAGCACCGCTGTCATCAAAGGTTGCAAATGTAGCACCCGTAATATGGAACTCAAGATGTGCTACCTCTCCAGCAGCAAGCGTGTCCGTCTTACCAAATGCGATAAGCTCCCTTGATGGTCTGCCAAGCTTTCCTGATGCAGCGCCAACGTATATGCAGACAACCTCTTTTCCACTCACGTCACCCGTATTCTCAACGCGGACTATAATTCTCATATCACTTGTAGTTACATCAACCTCATATGCTTCTACGGATATATCAAAATGTGTGTAGGATAATCCATATCCAAATGGATATCTTACCTTCTCTTTTGCAAAGGTTTCAAAATATCTATATCCCACATATATATCTTCAACGTAGTAATTCTTCTCTCTGTCTCCAAAATGTCCAAATGCAGGATAATCCTCTATGTTATAAGCAATAGTATCTGTAAGCTTACCTGACGGTGAGACAACGCCTGTTAATACATCGGCTACTCCATCTCCTCCGACCATTCCACCCTGCCATGCGATAAGAACAGCGTCAGGAGAGTATTTATCGATAAATGTCATGTCGATAATTCCACCGACATTCAATACCACTACAATCTTCTCAAAATACATCCTTACCTTGGCAAGCATATCCTCCTCGGTCTCTGTAAGCCTGTACGAACCGCTCACATCTCCCGCGTCTCTGTCCTCACCTGCTGTACGCCCTATAATAACCAGAGCTATCTGGGACTTGCCGCTTGCCCTTATAACTGTCTCATCCGAAAGAGGCATCTCCTTCTGCGACCATGGCTCTTTACCCCAGCCACAGCCCTCGTCATAAGGATGCTCCCTCTCCCATGCGGTATATTCTTCTAAGAGCTCACCATTAATGGCTATCTTTCCACTGTTCTCCAAGCCCTCCAATATTCCTGTGACAGTGTCTACATTAACCATTCCTCCTGAGCCCACGCCACTCTTATAGTAGTGCGTCTGGATTCTTCCAAATACTGATACTAATGTTCCGGCAGCCATGGGAAGAACATCATTATCATTTTTCACAAGGACACAGCCCTCACTGACTGCCTCTCTTGCCTTTGCTATGTAATCATTCCAATCTAGTATATATTTCTTCTCTTTTGCCTGTCTCTTTAACATATTACCTACCAAATATTACTTACCAACACAAAACTTCATGTCCATCTTCAGTTACAAGTACCATAATCTCCCACTGTGCAGAAGGCAGACCGTCATCTGTATAAACCTCCCAGTCATTCTTCTCATCAGTGTAAATTCCAACCTTACCCATATTAACCATAGGCTCTATAGTAAATATCATGCCCGGTACCATAAGCATCTCTGTACCACGCTTAGAATTATAGCCTACCCAAGGCTCCTCGTGGAACTCAAGACCTACTCCATGTCCTCCAATCTCTCTTACAACAGTATATCCGTTGCTGTATGCATGGTCATGTACAGCCTGTCCCATATCTCCAAGATATCCCCAAGGCTTAACCTCTTCCAAGCCCTTGTAGACACATTCCTTTGTCACCTCAACAAGTCTCTTCTTCTCAGGACTAACCTCGCCTATGCAGAACATTCTTGAGGAGTCAGAAAAATAACCATCAAGGATAGTTGAACAGTCAACATTGATTATATCTCCCTCCTTAAGAATTACATCCTTTGAAGGAAATCCATGACAAACCTGCTCATTTACAGATGTACATACAGAATAAGGGAAACCCTCATAGTTAAGAGGTGCTGGTATTCCACCCATATCTGTAGTCATATCATAAACTATCTTATCAATCTCAGCAGTATTCATGCCCTCATGAATATTCTTCTCGATATAATCGAGCACAGCAATATTAATCTTGCAGCTCTCCTTAATCTTGGCAATCTGCTCTTCATTCTTGATTATCTTGCGCGGAGGCACAATATGACCTTCATGCGCAGCCTTCATAATCTTGTCATCAAAGGCCTGGTGGCACACCTTGTACTTCTTGCCGCTGCCACACCAGCAAGGATCATTTCTACTAATTTTCATCATACCCTATACTTCTTTCTATACTCTAAGCAGTCATCAGACCGCCAAGGTTAGTTTAGCATAATCTATGAGGTAATACAAGAATTACAAGGTGTAAAAAGCCCTATTAAAATGACCTGTCCACAAATGGAATCGCCCTGTGAACATAGGTTACATCGTCCACACTGTCATACGAAAATGCAATGTTTACATTTACACGGTTTGCCCCCTGATACACAAACTCATCAATATTAGGACTATATCCGTATACACATACGACATTGTCAAAGCTGTCCCTCTGAACCTGTTTTGCATCAAGCTCATTTAAAAATGCATCTATCTGCTCATTCTTCTCACTCTCTGTAAGCTCTCCCTTTATCTGGCTGCACATATATATATTGGTATTAGCGTCCATTCCTAGTCCATCATACATATCTGCAAGAAGCTCCTTATAATCATAGATAACTGAGCCGGCACCATTCTTAAGGTCTATCTGAACCATGATATAATTCTCAAATGTATCTCCACCATTCTCATCTGCACCTCCAAGCGTTATAACCTTTATGACAGTATCTGCCATCTCACCCTTCTTGGTAAGCACAGTTGTCTCATTTGCACCATCCTGCCTGTGTGTGATATCGTAACCTGAGGTTATACCAAGCTTATCTGCAAGTCTCTTTGCCATATTCTCCTTTGTTGAAGCAGAAAACTCCTCATTACCATAGAAGCCATACGCCTTAACGCTGCTCTCTGTAAGATTTTCAACTCCTGCACTCATCGCCTGTTCAACCAGCTTCTTTTCCCTGTTTACAGATGAATTGACAAATAGCTGAATTAAAACAGCCACCCATATAAGTATTAAAACATATATCTTAGACTTAGTATTCATTGCGCTAACCCCCTTCTTCATATTATCGTTTGCAATGAACTTAACAGGATTGTTGACACAACAAATAAAAAATATACCTTGCATCTTAATTTGTTTTACAATCGCTTACAATTTGCCATTCAGCTATTATTGTTGTTTACTTTAGCACTTTGACGTGATATACTGTGAGACAGATATAAGCTATTGA
>CAVELH010000063.1:0-12410 GCA_963616385.1 bacterium
AATATATATTATCCTCCCCTCTTTTAATGATAGAGCAGTCTTCATTGCGGCTGCTCTACTTTTATTTTATAAATTATTCAATATAATAAATCAGATATTGATATTTATGAAGCTGTCCTCACGCTCTCCAAGCTTCATATTCTCCATATTCTTAACAGCTTCATCTATCTGCTCTCTCATTCCCTCAGTAGTTCCTGTTGTCTCTCCATAATTCAGGTATGCAAGTACTGTAAGCATCTCAGATTCGCTGTCTGCATAATATCCTGTACCTTCCTGTCTCATGTCTCCCACATTCTTAACAAGCTCAAGAGTTTTATTAGGAAGTGTTCTGTAATCCCAGCTTCCCACTGCCTTTGTTTCACCTAACATATCTATACCTCCACTTAATCCACACTTCTTTGTATTTATATATATTTTAGCACACTTGACTAAAAAAAACAGTCAGTTTGAGCGAATATTCTAAATATTTTAATTTGACACTTTAGTTCTCTACTGTGTTATTTACAAAAAATATCGCTTATGATATGATACATGAGATGATTAGCTCTAAAATGAGCAGAGAGAGAGGTTTATACATATGAAATTAAAGAAGAGTTTGCTGTGTGGTTTATTATCACTAGGCATGGTTGCAACCTTACTTACAGGTTGTGGTAAAAAGGATGACAAAACATTTACAGTAGGATTTGATGCAGAATATCCACCATATGGATATATGGACGAGAACGGTGATTATACAGGCTTTGACCTTGAGCTCGCTGAGGAGGTTTGCAAATTAAAGGGATGGACTCTCGTTAAGCAGCCTATCGAGTGGGCAAGCAAGGATAACGAGCTTAACTCAGGCTCTATCGACTGTATATGGAATGGTTTCACAATGAATGGTCGTGAAGATGACTACGAGTGGTCAGATCCATATGTTGATAACAGTCAGGTTATCGTAGTTAAGACTTCATCAGGAATTAACAGCTTAAGCGATTTGTCCGGCAAGACAGTAGGTGTTCAGGCAGCTTCAGCCGCACTTGATGTTTTAACTGACGAGGAAGGTCAGAAGGCGCTTGCAGATACATTTGGAAAGCTTCAGGAGTTCGGTGATTACAACACAGCATTCGTTGAGCTTCAGGCTGGTTCTGTTGACGCTATCGCAATGGATATAGGTGTTGCACAGTATCAGATTGGCAGCCGTGGTGATGAGTATATTATACTTGACGAGCACCTCAATGCTGAACAGTATGGAATAGGCTTTAAGCTTGGCAACACAGAGCTTCGCGATGAAGTAAACGATGCAATTCACGAGTTAAAGGACAATGGTACCTTCGACAAATTAGCAGAAAAATACGGATTGTCAGATATGACATGTCTTAAATAATTAATTAGAGGTAAATACGAATGAGCTTTTCTGTAATGCTTGAACAATTAACACAGGGAATGGTAAAGACAATGGGGATATTCTTCCTCACACTTATATTTTCTTTACCTCTCGGTCTTATTATTTCGTTTGGAAGAATGTCCAAACACAAGATATTAAGTGGTATCACAGGTGTTATTATATCTGTATTAAGAGGTACACCACTTATGCTACAGTTAATGGTAGTGTATTTCTTTCCATTTTATTTGTTTGGATGGTCAATATCGGGATGGCGTTTTCCGGCAATAATTGTAGGCTTCTCAATTAACTATGCGGCTTACTTCGCTGAGATATATCGTTCAGGTATAGAAGCCATACCAAAGGGACAGTATGAAGCCTCGCAGCTTCTGGGATATTCAAAGGCTGGGACATTTATAAGAATAATTCTTCCACAGGTAATCAAGATTATTCTTCCTGCCATGACAAACGAAATTATAACATTAGTTAAAGACACTTCTCTTGCATTTTCACTTGCATATCTGGAAATGTTTACTATTGCCAAGCAAATTGCAGCAAGAGAAACAACATTCGTACCATTTGTTGTAGCTGCTATCTTCTACTACATATTCAATCTCTTAGTTGCATTTGTTATGAAGAAGATAGAGAAGAAAATGAACTATTATAATTAGGAGGTTTCCACATGTTATATCTTGAAATGAATGATGTAAAAAAATCCTTTGGAGATTTATGCGTGTTAAATGGAATCTCCTTACAGGTTCACGAGGGCGAGGTTGTATCGATAATCGGACCTTCCGGCTCCGGCAAATCAACCCTCTTACGAATAGCAACCATGCTTGAGACTATGGACTATGGTGATTTAAGCTATATGGGAGAAAAGGCAGTCACAATCGTAAATGGTAAATCCATGTACGAGAATTCTGCCAAGCTAAAGACATTAAAGAAAAACTTTGGACTTGTTTTTCAGAATTTTAATCTGTTTCCACATTACACGGTAATGCAGAACATAGCAGATGCACCAATAGTTGTTCAAAAGAGAAAGAAAGCAGAGGTATACGAGGAGGCTCGTGAACTCCTAAAGAAAATGGGCTTATCTGACAAGGAGAACTATTATCCGTGTCAGCTGTCAGGCGGTCAGCAACAGCGTGTAGCCATAGCAAGAGCTCTAGCTCTAAATCCTAAGATATTATTCTTCGATGAGCCGACATCTGCACTTGATCCTGAGCTTACAGGCGAGGTTCTCAAGGTTATCAAATCCCTTGCAGAGAATAAGATGACCATGGTTATTGTAACCCACGAGATGAACTTCGCAAAGAATATCTCAGACAGAGTTATCTTCATGGACAAGGGCGTTGTAGCAGTATCAGGAACTCCCGATGAAGTATTCGGTTCCGACAACAGAAGAATGCAGGAATTCCTCGGAAAGCTAAAGCATGAATAAATAAAATCTTCCCATGCCCCTTAGAGCTTACCGCATGAGAATATCAATGGCGGGGGCTTTTGCTGGAAGGTTGTGGGATAATAACAAACAGCACTGAAAAATAATAAGCATTGAGTGATACATAATTAAAACGTACGCTAACGCGTCAAACCGCACATCCATGTGCGTTGACGCTCGCAAGTCATCCGTGACTTGCGTACGCTTGATATATGTAAACTCAATGCTTTTATTTTTCGTACTGCCTGTCAAAAAATCCCACAACCTTCCAGCAAAAGCCCCCGCCATTGATATTCTCATGCGGCAAGCTCAAAGAGGTGTGGGAAGATTTTATCCCAGTGCCTTATCCTTGTACTTCTCAAGCTCCTCCAAATACTTCTTACCCATCTTACTTATACTTGCGCCCTTTCTGGCTATATAGCCTATCGTCATCACCTCATCAGAGTCAAGGCGCACTGCACAATAATCACTTCCATTAAGGTCCTCGCATATAATTCCAGAACACATTGTAAAGCCATTCAAACCTACCATCAGATTAAGTAAGGTTGCCCTGTCATTTGCCTTTATGAGCTGCTTGTAATTATATGTACTTAACACCTCCTCAGCAAAATAGAAGGAATTATTATTGCCCTGTTCAAATGAGAGACACGGATAATCCTCCAGCTCCTCCAAGGTTATAAGCTTCTTACTCGCAAGAGGATGTCCCTTCCACATATATACATATATATGACATTGAAGTATCTCGTGGAACTCTAAGCCATACTCATGGAACAGCTTTGTTAAAACCTTGCGGTTAAAATCATTGAGATAAAGTATTCCTATCTCACTCTTGTAATTCTTTACATTCTCTATTACATCATATGTCTTAGTCTCATGTACTGCGAACTCATATTCATCCATACCAAACTGCTTAACTAACTCCACAAATGCATTTACTGCAAATGTATAGTGCTGCATTGAGACACTGAATTTCTTCTTTATATTGTCATTTGCAACATACTTTGCCTCTATAAGCTCGTACTGCTCTACCACCTGACGAGCATATCCTATAAACTCCTCTCCCTCAGGAGTTACCGAAATTCCCCTGTTCGTTCTGCGAAATAAAACTATCCCTATCTCATCCTCAAGCTCTCTTATAGCTGCTGATAAGCTTGGCTGTGCTATAAACAGTGTATGTGCTGCCTCGTTCATGGAATTTGCACCTGCAACCGTAATTGCATATCTAAGCTGTGTCAATGTCATAACTATATCCCTCTCTTAAAAAACAGGTGCATTCCATACTTATATAAAATGCACCTGTTTGTCTGTAAATCTATGCCATACCATTAGCTGTCTTATACTTCCACAGCATCTCCGCATGGTTTTGTTCTTCTATCTGTATATCAGCGAGAAGCTTTCTTAGCTTAGAGTTATTAAACACAAAGACATCTGTATTATACTCTGACGATACCAGCTTCTCAGTACCTATACAATCTGTGGCAAGAAAACAATCAAGCTGCTTGTCCTCTGAATTACTCATGGCATCATAGCTCGCTGTCGGATTATAATTAGCACCATCACTGTCATTACAATCACTGTCTGGGACTGTACCATTCAACACCTGTCCTAATGACTGATAATGCTTCTGTTCCTCCTGCTGTAAGGTACGGAACAAATCCTTAAGCACAGGATCCTTAGCCTGCTCAGCATACTTAGCGTATTTCTCAATACAGGTTTTCTCCTGAGACTGCAAATCCTCTATAGCTGCTCTTTCCTTTTCCTTCAAAACCATATAATCACCTCTTTAAAGATTTATATGGTTATAATTGCCATCTTGTAAGATATTTATACAATCTATAACTGCTTACCTGTGAGCATCTCATATGCCTGAAGATATTTGTTGATTGTCTTATCTACTATATCCTCTGGAAGTGTCCAGTCATGTCCCTCGTTTGACTTTAACCAGTCACGGGCGAACTGCTTATCAAATGATGGCTGACCATGTCCAGGCTCATATCCATCAGCAGGCCAGAAACGTGAGCTGTCAGGTGTGAGCATCTCATCACCAAGAACAATATTGCCATTCTCGTCTAAGCCAAACTCAAACTTGGTATCTGCTATAATTATTCCCTTAGAGAGCGCATACTCAGCACACTTCTTATATAATGCTATTGTGTAATCACGAAGCTTTGAGCCATACTCCTCACCCTTGCCAGGGAACATCTTCTCCAATACCTCAACGCTCTTCTCATATGATATATTCTCATCATGATCACCAATCTCAGCCTTAGTAGATGGTGTATATATAGGCTCAGGGAGCTTATCAGACTCCTTTAATCCCTCAGGGAGCTTAATACCACATACTGTGCCATTCTCCTTGTAGCTTGCCCATCCACTACCTGTTATGTATCCACGAACAATACACTCGATAGGGAGCATAGTAAGCTTACGACAAAGCATACTGTTACCATCAAATTTCTCCTGTCTGAAGAATTCCGGCATATCATTTACATCTACAGATATCATATGATTAGGAAGAATATCCTCTGTCATATCAAACCAAAACTTAGACATCTGTGTAAGAACTGTTCCCTTCTTGGTAACCTGATTCTTAAGGATAACGTCAAAGCAGCTTATACGGTCTGTTGCAACCATAATGAGACTGTCGCCATTATCATAAATCTCTCGTACTTTTCCTTCTTTGATTGGTTTTAATTCCTGCATAGTATTAACTCCTCAACTTTTGTTATTATATTGTATTGCCTCATTCATATAAGTGGTATCATCTTTTACCTATACTTGTCAAGGCATTTATTAATTTATTTACTGTAGTTTTTTGCGCTTAAGTGTTTTCTTAAGAAACATATCTCCCCACAAAGGAGGGTAAAACAGTATAAGCAGAGGGAACAGCTCAAGCCTTCCCGCAATCATATCAAACATAAGCACATACTTGGAAAATGTTCCAAACACCGAGAAATTAGAGGTAGGACCTACCATCTCAAGTCCCGGACCTATGTTGTTAATAGTTGCCGCAACCGCTGTAAAATTCGTTACCAAATCCTTTCCCTCAAAGGATATAAGGAATATGGATGATACAAACAATATCATAAAGGTTATAAAATATACATTGATAGCCCTTACAACCTCGTGCTCAATAGGCTTTCCATCCATCTTAATCTTCTTAATGCTCTTAGGATGGATATATGAGTCAAGCTCCTTTCCAACAGTCTTAAGCAAAATCTGAAAACGTGACACCTTTATACCACCACCTGTACTTCCGGCGCACGCACCCACAAACATAAGCAGCACCAGTATTACCTTACATTGCTGCGACCACAGATTAAAGTCAACCGATGAAAATCCCGTCGTGGTGATAATTGATGCAACCTGAAATACTGCATCTCTCAATGCCGTTGCTGCATTTACGGCTGTGTTGCATAAATCAACAAATATAACACCTACAGCAGCGGCAATGATTATAAAATATCCCCTTACCTCTTCCATGTTAAATGCCTTCTTGACATTTCTGAACAGAAGAAAATAGTACATATTGAAATTAACACCAAATAATATCATAAATATCGCAACCACCCACTGTAAATATGGTGAGTAGCTTGCAAAGCTGTCATTCTTAATTCCAAAGCCACCTGTTCCCGCTGTACCAAATGCAGTACAGAACACATCAAACAGAGGCATACTTCCTGCTATAAGAAGAATAATCTCAATGATAGTAAGCCCTATATATATTGCATATAGAATCCGAGCTGTATGCTTGACCTTAGGAACAAGCTTACCGACTGATGGTCCAGGGCTCTCTGCCCTCATAAGATTGATGTTAGAGCCGCCACTTAGTGGAATAATAGCAAGCAAAAATACAAGCACTCCCATTCCACCTATCCAATGAGTGAAGCTTCTCCAAAATATTGAGCAATGCGACAATGCCTCCACATCACTAAGAATACTTGCACCGGTAGTTGTAAATCCTGAAATAGTCTCAAATAAAGCATCTGCAAAGGCTGGAATTTCACCTGTCAATATAAATGGTACACAGCCAACTATACTAAGTACAATCCAGCTAAGTGCTGTAGTTACACAGCCCTCCTTAAGATATATAACCTGATCCTTAGGTTTGTTGTGACTTATTATTGCACCAATAAGCAAAGCCGCACCTGCAACTATGCAATAATATATGCCCTCCCTTTCCTGATAAATAAGAGCAACTATACACGGAAACAGTAAAAGAGCTCCCTCAATCTGGACAACATAACCCAGAATATATCTAATCATCGACCTGTTCATAATTGTTCCCCTCTTTGAATCCCTTTGTTATGCAAGAATATCAACGATATTTTTAAAGCCTGTGTGAGTTGTAACTATCATTGCTTTGTCGCCAACCTCTATGCAATCTTTACCACTTGGAAGAATGATATTTCCATTTCTGTTTATAAATGCAACCAAAACATCATTCTTAAGCTTAAGCTCCATAAGTGGTACACCTGTAAGTCTTGACTTCTCATCAACAACAAATTCTATAGCCTCAGCGCGATAATCAAACATATGATATAACGTCTCAATATTATTGCTGTCAGCCGAATTCTTCTTAGCTCTTACATAGGCGATAATTGCCTCAGATGTGATATTGCTAGGATATACGACACTTCCCATATCAAGCTTATTGATTACATTCTTAAAGTTACTTCTATCAATCTTAGTTATAACCTTAGCACCTGATACCTGCTGTGCGTGTAAAGTAAGAAGAATATTTTCCTCATCGATTCCCGTAAGTGCAACAAATGAATCTACATATTCAAGTCCTTCCTCACGCAAGGTCTCCTCGTTAGTTCCATCACCATTTATTATGACTGCCTTAGGAAGTAATATGCTTAGCTCCTCGCAACGTGCATTATTAGACTCTATAATCTTGACGGAGATTCCCATATGAAGCAGCTGCTTTGCAAGATAATATGCTACCTCTCCACCACCGACAATAAGACAATTCTTAACTCTCGATGTCTTAAAGCCTATACTCTCCATAAATGTCTTTGCAGTCTTTCTGGATGCTACATACGATATAATATCACCCTTCTGCATAACAAAATTACCGGAAGGTATATGAACCTGTCCTCCGCGCTCAACCGCACATATAAGGAAATTAACTGTCTTTCCTTTATTGGACAGATAAGTGTTAAGCTCCGATATCTCCATGCCATCAAGCGGATTTCCCTCAGGAATCTTAAACTTTGTCATCTCTGCCTGTCCATGTGAAAATGAATTAACCTCAAGTGCTGTTGGAAGATAAAGAACTCTTGCAGCCTCAATAGCAGTCTCAAGCTCAGGATTGATAATCATGGTAAGTCCAAGCTTCTCCTGAAGATATCCAACCTCCTTGCTGTAGTCAGGATTTCTGACTCTTGCAATAGTTGCACAATGACCTACCTGCTTGGCTATCGTACAGCACAATATGTTAAGCTCATCTGAATCTGCAACAGACACGATAAGGTCTGCATTCTTTATGTCTGCCTCCATCTGAATACTATAGCTTGCTCCATTACCTACCAGTCCCATTACATCATACAGGCTGGTTACTGACTGAATTTTCTGTGGATTTCTATCTATTATTGTTATATCATGTCCCTCTTTTACAAGCTCGCGTGTCAAGGTCATTCCTACCTTACCGCAGCCCACAATAATAATATTAAGTCCAGATTTTTTCTGAGATTTTCCCTGAATCATTATAACTATCCTCCAATGAACCCTCTATTATATTGAAGTATTATAGCACTCTTTTACCAATTTGAATACCTATTAAATAAAAGGCCCCGTAATTAATACAGAGCCTCTTTCAATATCTGGAGATTATCACTCATAACTGACAAATATGTTACCCCAGCTTCTATATCTTTAGTTGTCACAGATTGAAGGGAATTAAGCACAAGTATCTCCTGATTTTTATCCTTAGTATTATCTATTATTGCCTCAGCTACACTCGTGTCAGAATTTTCAAGTACAAGAACCACAGGAATTCCAAGCTCGTCAAGCTTACCCGCAAGATAAGTTATTGTCTCAAAGCTTGCCTCCGTCTCAGCACTGCATCCATTAAATGCCGCATAATAATCAAGTCCATAATCAGAAACCATATATCTAAATGAGAATCTGTCTCCAAATAACAACGTATTCCTCTTAGCTTCACTTACAACAGTCTTATATTCACTATCAAGCTTATCAAGCTCCTCTATATAGCTTTTTGCATTTTCTTCATAAACAGAAGCATTTTCCTCATCCATTGAAGCTATAACATCTGTCAATTCATTTACAAGTATTTCTGCATTTCTAAGGGACAGCCAGATATGCTCATCATATTCAATCTCATCCTCGTCATCCTCATGCTCATGCTCATCAACTGTCATACCCTCTATGATTTCTTCCTCATACAGATTATCACCAAGTATATTCATTAAATTTACAACCTTCATATCCTTGTTGGACGCCTCTCTTAAGGCATCATCAATCCAGAAATCAGATTCGCCTCCGACATATACAAATATATCACTCGCACCTATCACAACCATATCCTCTGTGGTTGGCTGATAATTATGCAAATCAGCACCATTATCCATGATAAGCGTTACATCAAATACATCTTCCTTACCCTTTATAATATTCCTTACCCAGTCATATTGCGGAAATGTAGTACATACAATACTAAGCTTACCATCCTCTCCCGGCATATCAGAAAGCTTTGCACATCCGGTCATATTAACAGTTACTAAAGCCATAACCATAAAGGCTATGATTGCTCTCCTGACAAAACTCTTTATCTTCACGGCATATACCTCCATTAATTTGCAAATCATTTGCATTTTATATGTTGCAGGCGGTTTTGTCAAGTGTATACTAAATATTTCCTCTACATCATCTTCAAATACAGATTTACGCACATCTCTGCATTATCGTTTATTTGTGCAAATATCTCACCATTCATAAGGTGCATCAGATTTCTACATATATAAAGTCCAAGTCCACTGCCCGGATTATTATTCACATTACTTCCACGGAAAAAGCTGTCAAATATATGTGTCAGCTCTTTTCTGTCAAGCGTACATCCCGTGTTATGAATACTTATCACAACCATATCCTCATCTCTTGAATTGTCTATCCATATTCTTTTACCATCCCCATACTTGATTGCATTTTCAATTATATTTTGCATAACCTCAACAAATCTGTCCATATCCCCATAGACAATAATATTATTATATGGCAGGATGGAATATTCAATCTGTGACAACTCCATCTTTTCCAGATAATAATCATTAATTT
This sequence comes from bacterium, assembly GCA_963616385.1. Taxonomy (GTDB): domain Bacteria; phylum Bacillota; class Clostridia; order Lachnospirales; family Lachnospiraceae; genus Coprococcus_C. The sequence goes on from CAVELH010000063.1 coordinate 10,098, forward strand.
TAGTTAAGGCGTTTTCTATGTAAAACTCACTGTTATTTACGTCAAAGCTTAAAAAATCCTCATTTGATGCCTGAACCATCTTGGCAATATAATCCTCTATCTCATTTGTTTTATTAATAATCCCCTCTGCCACAGCCGAATTTTTTTCCTCGCTTGTATAAAGATGTCTGCTAAGTGCTTTCCCATATAACTTGATAGCACTAAGAGGTGTCTTTATATCATGTGAAAGTGCCAATAAAAGCATTTTTTTATCTCGCAGCAGTTTAAGCTCCTTTTCCTTATTCTCCAACAGCTTCTCTCTCATAAGCTCCATTCCCCATATATAGCTGCCAAAATATCTGTTTTTTGATTCCTCCTTAAGAGGTGTGGTAATATTTCCCTTGGCAAGCTCATATGGAAGCTGTGTCATTTTATTAAATGGTTTTATAATTCTTTTTCCCACATACAATAAAACAATTAAAGTTACTAACATTCCTATCAAAAGTAAAATCACCATATACAAGGCTACTTTTTTCCCTGTTAAATAATCATGTCTGTAATATATAACATATGTATACCTGCCTGAATTAAATATAATATAATCTTCATTACTGTATGTATTTTTACTTGTAATATCATATATATCTTCAGTTTCTTTTACAGGCAAAAGACCGGTGATAAACATATATTCATCCCCGGTATATGTCTTTAATTCTTCCAGACTTTTCGCATAAGTATTATACTGCTCTTCATATAACAAAATTGAACGCTCTACTCTGTTTTGCCAGACCTTAGAGCTGTTATCTTCTCTGGTGCTTATATTGTTTATGAAAAATTCACTACCCACAATCAAAAATACCCAGAATAAAGCTACTGCTATTATGATACGGTTATAACCTTTCATATCGATATCCTACTCCCCAGACAGTCTGTATTCTCTGTCTTTCCGTCTCTCTTCCATCTATTTTTTCTCTTAAACGCTTTATGTGTACGGTTAATGTCTGTGGCTCGCTGTCACTGTCAAAGCCCCACACCTTATTAAATAATTCATCCTTAGATAATACCTTATTACAGTTCTCCATCATATAAAGCAAAAGCTCATACTCCTTTACAGTAAGAGGTATCTCTGAATTCTTCTTATATAATTTTCTTAACTGCTTATCTAACCTTATATCGCCATCTATTATCTCATCAGAGGAATAATGTCTGCGGAATATGCCATTAATCTTAGCTAACAATATATCTATATCATATGGCTTTTCTATATAGTCATCAGCTCCAAGCATAAGACCATTCAGCTTATCCTCTTTGGCATCCTTGGCACTTACTATAATTATTGGTGTATTATCCCTCTCACGTATCTGTCTGCACACAGACATACCATCAATTCCAGGGAGCATAATATCAAGTATAATAAGCTTAGCCTCCTCCTCATAATACACAGATAATGCCTCCTCGCCACTAAGTGCATGATACACGTCATAGCCCTCTGCCACAAGAAAATCTGACAAAAGGCAACCAATTTCTTCATTATCCTCAACTATAATTATATCAGCCATATTTTACCATCCCATATCTGAAAGCCAGCTGTTAACCAAACGTTCTCTCTCCCTTATATCCGAGTTCTCAGTATAACGGTTAAGCTTAAGCTCTCCCTTAATATTACCATCCACTATATACATAATTCTAGTACATTTTGATGCGACCTTCATATCATGTGTCACAATCATAATAGTTGTACCCTCACCATTAATACAATTCAGCTCTCTCATCACCTCATCAGAAGCACTTCTGTTAAGTGCTCCCGTCGGCTCATCCGCAAATATAATATCCGGTTTATTTATAAGACTTCTGCATATACACGCTCTCTGAAGCTGTCCACCTGAAACCTCGGTTATATCATTATCAGCTATATCACTTATTGAGAGCTTATGCATAAGCTCTCTGCAATAGGCATTAATCTCCTCTCTGCTTCTGCTTCCCTTTGCAGACTGATATGCAGGCAACAAAATATTATCCATCACCGTAAGATTTTTAAGCATATGCATCTGTTGAAATATAAAACCCATTTGCTCAAGTCTTACATTTGAAAGCTCCCTTCCTGCCATATTGCTTATCATTTTTCCTGATAAATATACCGTTCCTGCTGTAGGTCTGTCCATCCCTGACACACTATATAAAAGTGTTGATTTTCCTGAGCCTGATGGTCCCATAATAGCAACCATCTCTCCTTTCTCAATCGAAAACGAAATATTTCTTAATACGTTATTCTGTCTCTTATTTACAATGTAAGTCTTACATAAATCTATAACCTTAAGTGCCTCTGGCATATAA
>CAVELH010000064.1:0-12388 GCA_963616385.1 bacterium
ATATAATCCGGATGAAAAATTAATAAAAATCGTTCAGCGAGTATGGGATTTAGGAAATCAGATAATCGTTGTAGATGATGGCAGTGATGAGTCAAAATCTGATTTGTTTCGTGAGATAAGTGAGCATGCAATTATCCTGCATCACACAGAGAATAAGGGAAAGGGAGTTGCTATAAAAACGGCACTTATGTATATAAAAGAGAACTTGTGGGATTGTAATGTAATTGGTGTTATGGATGCAGATGGACAACATCTCCCAGAAGATATGGAAAAATTAATCATGAAAGCAAATCAAAAAGTAAACACTATTGTACTAGGGGTGAGAAAAGTTGGAGCAGGTATGCCTCTTAAGTCAAAAATAGGAAATATAATTACCAGAAATGTGTTTTATATCGCGAGTGGTGCAAAGATATCTGATACACAGACAGGACTTAGAGCTTTTAGGGTAGAGTTGACAGATGCTTTTTTGAATGTTGCAGGAAGCAGATATGAATATGAGACAAATGTTTTATTCTACTGTGTAAAAAATGATATTCAAATAGATGAAGTGCCAATTCAGACCATATATCATGATAAGGAAAACAGTTGCAGTCATTTTCATGTTATTAAGGATTCATTTCGTATTTATAAGGATATAGTGAAGTTTTCACTTTCATCACTTTCGAGCTTTGTGCTTGACTATATACTTTTTTGCTTTTTGGTATTTGTTTTTCCGGAAGGAAATGTATGTATTTTGATTGCAAATATTTTAGCACGAGTAGTCAGTGGGATATATAACTATTTCATGAATTGCAGATATGTGTTCCGCACAGGGGCAAAAACGAGAACAATATTGCAGTATATAGCGTTGGCAGTTGGTATTTTATTACTGAACAGTGCTCTTCTTCAATTTTATCATGCTACAGTTCACATACCTGTGTATACTGCAAAGATTTTGACAGAAATATCTTTGTTTGTGATTAGCTTTTTAGTTCAGAAGAATATTATCTTCCGTGTGAATAAAGCAAAGGAGATGATGGCACAGTGAATCGCTTTGTGAAAATTATTTTACAGATATTATGTGATGTGGCAGCAACAGCAATTCTGGTGCTTGGCATATATATTGGTTATTATAAGCTCCCACAAAAGGGTGTGCCTGCTGTTCCTGTTATACAACAGGGAGAGGCGTTAAATTGTAATATTTCAACGGAGACAGATGTAAGTCAGTTAGCTGTGACAGATAAGAAAATAGATAGTGTTGACTGGCACAAGAAATTTGCATCGCATTTTACACCAACAGTTGTTTCTACAGATACGTCATATACAAGTCCGAATCTTTCAATTCATATTACAAAAGGTAGTTTTGATAGTGGCATTTATGATTATTCAGAAGGCGGAAAGCACCTTAAGTATGGAACGAATGTGGAATATACCATTGCGGATATATATGTTGGTGATATTACATGCTTGCAGACAGCATTTGCACAGGATATGTATGGAAACGGATACAGTGAAAAAATTAGTGATATGTCAAACAGGCTAGGGGCAATACTTGCTGCAAACGGTGATTCCTATAATAACAACCGTCATAAAAATAATGGAACGATTATAAGAAATGGTGTGATTTACAGAGATAAGAAAACAGATATGGAAACCTGTGTTTTGAACTGGGATGGAACGATGCAGATATATACACCGGAACAGTTAGACACACAGACGCTTATTCAAAATGGAGCTTATCAAAGCTGGGTGTTTGGACCAAGCTTATTAGATGAAAATGGAAAAGCCAAAACAGATTTTCTCACATGGAATTATATTCGGGAATCTCATCCGAGAACTGCGATAGGTTATTACGAACCGGGACATTATTGTCTGTTAGTTGTAGATGGTAGAGAACCGGGATATTCCAGAGGTATGTTCTTAAATGAGGAGGCAGCCATATTTGAGCAGCTTGGATGTAAGGTAGCTTACAATTTAGATGGTGGTCATTGTTCATTTATGACTCTTCAAAGTCAGGTTGTGACAAAGCCATATAAGGCAGAGCATGAGATACCTGATGGAATCTTGGTGCTTGACTAAGGAGGAATATAAGGTATGCGAGTAATTCATCTGATTGAAAAAATATGTATACATATAAGCATGATATGTAGCCTTACATTAATAGTTTTACGAATTTTAGATTGGTATAACCCATTTATGGATTTCTCAGGACATGCAGGTTTTGTTCTGTACATATTATGCGTTGTATCAATGCTTTTTGGATTGATATATATATGCACCGATAAGAAAGTGCCACAAAAGAAACCTGTTTATTATGAAAGGAGGAATTGACTATGATTTCAAAAGACCATGAGGCTGTTGGAGAGTATTTACTATCTAAAATGAGTCTTGAGATGAGTGAGAATGAAAAAAGAGCATTTTTATTTGGAAATATAGAACCTGATTTGAATCCATTTACATATCTGAGAGGCAGTATTCGTAACCAGACCTTTAGAGGGCATAATTATGAGAATTCACATGCCTATATCAGATTGCTAATATATCAGGTTGAGCACAGGCGGGTAAATGGTATCATGCATTATTATCTGCTTGGTAAGCTTATGCATTATATTGCGGATGCATTTACTCACCCGCATAATCGGGCATTTAAGGGAACTTTGAGAGAGCATTGTCAATATGAGAGAGTATTACACACACACATGCAGGAGGCACTAATAAAGGAAAGAAATGTGGAGCCTTCATATAATTATAAAAATTCATTGATGCGGCAGATAGAACAGATGCACGCAGACTATGAAAAGGAGCAGGCGGGATATCAGATAGATTGTGACTACATTATAGACGCAGTTACACTTGTATGGGAGTATTTCGCAGAATTAGATACATATGGTTTGCAGAAGCTTATTGCATAGAGAGGATGTAGGGAGTAATGGGTAAGATAATTCAATGGTTAGATAGATATAAAAAAATAATATTAGCTATAAGTACTATATGTGTGGTTATCTTGACAATCATTGGGTGGAGAATGGGAATTTTTACTAATCAGGAAAAGATGAGAGCTTTCCTCACTGCCTGTGGAATATTTGCACCATTGCTCTTTATGCTGATTCAGGCAATTCAGGTTGTTATACCAATTTTGCCGGGGGCGGTTGGATGCCTGTATGGAGTTTTGTTCTGGGGACCTATACAAGGATTCGTTTTCAATTATATTGGAATTTGTATTGGCTCTGTATGGGCATTTCTGATAGCCAGACATTTTGGACAGGAATTTGTGATAAAGGTGACGGGAGGAAAATTTTATTCAAAATACTGCAAGTATTTGTTAAAGGAAAAACAGTTTGAAAGAGTTTTTGCGTTGCTTATATTTCTTCCTGTTGCACCTGATGATTTTTTGTGTTATCTGGCGGGAATCAGTAAAATTCCGCTTAGCAGGTTTACAATCATTATACTGCTTGGAAAACCATTTGCAATTATGTTATATAGCTTAGGATTAAATCAGGTTTTTCAGGGATTTTTAAGAGTATTTGCATAAGAGAGGTGTTAGAAGATGAAGGTATATTTATACTCAGGATTACAAAATCTGATAGAAAAAAGTGGTGTAGGAAGAGCTTTAAGGCATCAGCAGTTTGCAGCTAAACAGAATAATATTGTGTTGGCAAGTTGTCTGGAAAATGCAGATGTCGTGCATATAAATACTGTATTTCCACGTTCTTTTTTCCTTGCACATAAAGCAAAACGCATGGGGATTCCAATTGTTTATCATGCACATTCTACAAAGGAGGATTTTCGGAATTCATTTATTGGAGCAAATCAGGTTGACTCTCTGTTTGGTAAATGGATTACACTCTGTTACAAGCAGGGAACTATGCTTGTAACACCTTCAGAATATGCAAAGAGCTTATTGCGGTCATACGGAATTAAAAAGAGGATAGATGTAGTGTCAAATGGTGTGGATTTGTCTTACTATGACAGAAATAGTGTAGATGGAAATGCATTTAGAAAAAAATATGGATATGGTACTGAACAGAAAATAGTTATGTGTGCCGGACTTACCATTGCACGAAAGGGAATTTTGGATTTTGTTGAACTGGCAAGGAGAATGCCGGAATATCAATTTATCTGGTTTGGAGAGACCAATCCTCATACAATACCATACAAAGTACGAAAAGCATTGCGGACAAAATTACCGAATCTTAGATTTGCAGGATATGCAGAACCCGATGCCTTGCGGGAGGCATATGCCGGATGTGATTTGTTCTTTTTTCCATCGAAGGAGGAAACAGAGGGTATAGTGGTCTTAGAGGCACTTGCGATGAAAATACCAATTTTACTTCGCAATATACCTGTGTATTCCGATTGGCTTCGGGATGGAAAGGACGTCTATAAAGGGCAGAATATAGATGAGTTTCAGGACTTGATAAAAAAAATATTAGAGCATGAGGTTTCAGATTTGACAGAAGCAGGATATCAGGTTGCAAAAGAACGTGCGATTGAAAAAATAGGAGCAAAGCTTAGGGAAATATACGAGGAATGTATTAACAGCTAAGATAATAAAAATGGAGTATGGAACTAAATCCATACTCCGTTTTAGTTTTCTCTATAACACCTTAGACAGAAAATCCTTAAGTCTTGGGTTCTTAGGATTGCTGAAGAATTCTTCCGGTGTTGCTTCCTCAAGAATCTGTCCATCATCGATGAATACAACCTTGTTGGCAACCTCTTTTGCAAATCCCATCTCATGTGTAACTACAATCATGGTCATGCCTTCCTTGGCAAGCTCCTTCATAAGGTCTAAAACCTCACCTACCATCTCAGGATCTAAGGCTGATGTCGGCTCATCAAAGAGAATAACATCAGGATTCATGGCAAGGGACCTTACTATGGCAACTCTTTGCTTCTGACCGCCAGACAGGGTAGAAGGATAAACATCTGCCTTGTCCTCAAGACCTATTCTTTTGAGAAGCTCTACTGCGTGTTCTCTTGCATCTTTTACTATTTCTGATTTAGATGTCGTAATAGCTATTTTTTCCTGCTTTTCCTTGCGGAATAAATTGGTGACAGGAAGGAAAAAATTATGTCTTTTTGCTTTCTTCAAGTCCTGACAGCGGACATATACAGGTGCGAGCATAATATTCTGTATTACAGTTTTGTTGTTATACAGATTGAAGTGCTGGAACACCATACCCATATGACGACGGTGTATGTTAATATCAACCTTTGGATCTGCAATATCAACACCATTGAATATTATCTGACCGCCTGTTGGATCTTCCATACAATTCAAACAACGGAGAAATGTACTTTTTCCAGAGCCCGATGGACCAATTACGACCATTATATCGCCCTTGTCGATAGTGATATTGATGCCCTTTAAGACTTCGTTATCACCGAAATGTTTTTCAAGATTAATGACGTCTATCACTCTTTCTCAGGCTCCTTTCCATTATTTTTATTCCAATACTGATTAATAACACAAGGAAAATGTATATAAATGCCATAACCAGATATGGAATCATAAATTCGTAGCTGTTACTTCCTATATAGTTGAAAGCAACATAGAGGTCAGTTGCACCTACAAAGCTTACAACAGAGGTCTCTTTGATAAGAGAAATAAATTCATTACCGAGTGTTGGCAATATATTCTTTACTGCCTGTGGAATAACAATCATACGCATGGTAGTAGCGAAGCTTAAGCCTACAGCACGTCCGCCCTCCATCTGTCCGGAATCAACAGACATGATACCACTTCTCATAATCTCGGAAATGTAAGCACCACTATTTAAACCAAATACAAGTACAGCTACCTTAACTCCGGTCATGTGTGCATTCATCAGAGGTAACAGTACATAATAGAATACAAGGAGCTGTACAACCATAGGTGTTCCACGGAATAAGCCAACATAGAAACGGCATATAGTATTTAAAACACGAGGCAGACGCTTGTACTTAGGGATAACTCTTACTGTAGCGATGAGTGTTCCTATTATAATACCTATAATTAAGCCCCATATGGCGATGGTAAGAGTGTTCTTAAGTCCTTCAAGAACCTTCACATATCCTTTGTTATCAATGAATATTTCTATGAATTTCTGTATTTTATTCGATATATCTCCCATGAAATATCCTTTCAAAATTACTGCATTTCATTTATGGCACTTGTAATGCTTGCAGCAGGAGCAGAGTCAATTACAACGTAGTTTAAGTTTCCATTTAATAAATCCTGAACTGCAAGTGAACCATTCTTATAACCTACAGTTTCTACCTTAAAGCCATCAAATTCCCAATCTGTATCACCCTCGCAGTAGAACTGACCTGTTGTACCTGTCTGGACACCAATCTTAGTAGAAGAGTCCTTAGTGTTAAGAATAGCCTCTACATCCTCAGCAGTCTTACATGAATCAAACTCAGTGTTGTCTGATGTAACAATGATTCTCTGTGCAGCACTGTAATATGGATTTGAGAAGCTTACATATTCCTCACGGTCAGGCTTGATTGTAAGACCTGCCATGGCAATATCACACTTCTGCTGACCTACAGATAAGCATACAGCGTCAAAGTCCATGTTCTGGATAACAAGCTCTTTGCCAAGAGAGTCGGCAAGTGCCTGTGCAATCTCCATATCTATACCGTAGTAATCCTCACCCTTTGTGTACTCGAAAGGCTCAAATGCTGCATTTGTAGCAACAACAAGCTGATCCTTGCTCTCGTCATATGCTGCTGACTTGACAGCAACAGGAGTGCCATCGCCAAAGTAATGATTACATATTTCATCAAATGTGCCATCTGACTGCATATCTGCAATAAATTTGTTGACATCCTCAAGCAGCTCAGGCTGGGTTTTGTCAACACCGAATGCATATTCTTCATTTGTAAGGTCTATATCGATAACCTTAACTGTTTTCTTGTCTGATTTGTTATCACTCTTGCTTCCACATGCTGTTAATGTAGTCATAGCTAAAACAGCGGATAATGTGATTGTTAATAATTTTTTAAGCTTCATATATATTACTTCCTTTCATACTTTGTGAATAAATATATCATTCTATGTAGAAAAATGCAACGAAAGTATTTATAATAAAAAAAGATTGACTCTACAACTATTGTAAGGTTTAGGATTTTTGCGCAGGAGGTAAATTACACATGGAAAGAAATCTTACAACAGGAAGTGTATTTAAAACAATAGTTTATTTTTCATTGCCATATTTATTGTCTTATTTTTTGCAGACCTTATATGGAATGGCAGATTTATTTATAATCGGGCAGTTTGGAGGAGTTGCAGGCAGCACAGCGGTTGCAAATGGCAGTCAGGTAATGCATATGCTTACTGTAATTATTGTGGGACTGGCAATGGGAACAACAGTTATTATAGGTCATGCCATTGGTGCGAAAAATACAGGTGAGGCAGCTAAGGTTATAGGCAATTCAGTGACATTATTTATGACTGTGGCTGTCGGGCTTATGGGTATACTTATATTTTTTGTCAGGGATATTGTAAATTTTATTAACACGCCATCAGAGGCGATAGAGGGTACGGTTAATTACCTTATGATATGCTTTATCGGAATTCCATTTATAACTGCCTATAATATAATAAGCTCTATATTCAGAGGGCTGGGGGATTCTAAGAGTCCTATGTATTTTATTGGTATAGCGTGTGTGGCTAATATTGCCCTTGACTATTTGTTTATTGGTGCAATGAACATGGGGGCTTCAGGTGCTGCACTTGGCACTACGCTTGCACAGACTTTCAGTGTAATTATATCGTTAGCTGCGATAAAGCGGAGAAAGTCAGATATCAGATTAAAGAGAGAGAACTTTATTCCAAGGCATGACATAATGGGACGCATTTTGAAGGTCGGAGTTCCTGTTGCTGTACAGGATGGATGTATTCAGATAGCATTTATTATTATAACGATAATTGCAAACAGAAGAGGCTTAAATGATGCGGCAGCAGTTGGAATAGTTGAGAAAATAATAAGTGCAGTGTTTATCGTGCCTTCTTCTATGCTTGCGAGCGTGTCAGCCTTAGCTGCCCAGAATATTGGTGCAGGAAAGCATGACAGGGCAGACAAAACACTTAGATATGCAACCATGATAACAACCATATATGGTGTGATTGTCGCAGTCATAATGCAGTTTGTATCAGCGTGGGCAGTAGGTATTTTCACATCTGATGCGGCGGTAATAGTGCTGGGAAGCCAGTACATAAAGGGGTATATATGGGACTGTATATTTGCAGGCATACATTTTAGCTTTAGTGGATACTTCTGTGCGTACGGAAAATCATATATTGGTTTCGTGCATAATATTTTATCTATAGTATTGGTTAGAATTCCGGGCTCGTATCTGGCGTCAAAGTTATATGCAGACACCTTATTTCCTATGGGACTTGCGGCACCAGCGGGCTCTGTGCTTTCAGTCATTATATGTGTCGGAGCATATATATGGATGAAGAGACATTCGAGGTTACAGTATATAGCTGCTTAGGAGGTATTGCGTGGATAATAAAAAGCTGTTTATGATAGGTGAGGTGGCGAAGATGTTTCACATAAGCATGGGAACATTGAGACACTATGAAAAAGCAGGTATTCTTGAGCCTGAGTATATAGATGAGAAAACAGGATATAGATATTATGGTGTTAAACAGTTGGAGGCTCTTAATATAACAAGGTATCTCAGGGTTCTTGATTTTTCACTGCCTGATATAGCCGATTTCATTAACAACCGTGACATTGATGTGATGGAAGAAAAGCTTGTAATGCAGAAGAGGATAATAGAGGAGAAACAAGAGGAGCTGGAGCGTATTTCAAGAAAGCTGGAACACAGGTTAAAGTATCTACGGGATGCCAAAGGTTCAGAGCTTGATGTGATTAAGGTTGAGACTATGCCTGCCATCAGGATTGTCAGAATAGAGGATTCTCTTGAGCTTAAGACATATCTTGATTTGGAATATTCTATAAGAAAGATACAGGAAAATCAAAAAGAAGCACTTGCTTTTCTCGGAAAAGTCGGAGTTGGTATCTCTGATGAGATGCTTGTGAATGGGGAATATGGCAGGTATAACGTGGTATTTCTGGTGCTTGATGATGAGGACTATTATCAGGGTGATGTGGAGACACTTCCTGAGCAAAAGACAGTGGTGGTTCGTTTTTGCGGAAGTCACGAAAGGTCTCCTGTTTATTATGAAAGATTAATGAAGTATATCTGTGATAATAATATGAGTGTATTCGGATTTTCGAGGGAAATGACATTGATAGACTATGGTATGACTAATGATACAGATAAATTTGTGACAGAAATCCGTATTCCTGTAGAATAATTTATTAGAAGATATATGTGTTACACATCAACTCAGTGTTGTATGAGATAAATTACTATTCTCTGTTTTATTTTTATATATGTTGTGCTATAATGTCAAAGTTAGTTAGTGCAAACTAACGTATGTGCGATATATATTAATAAAGGAGAACTACATATATGAGCGAAACAATAGTTGAATTCAAGGATGTTGTAAAAACCTATGGTGAGGGAGAGGCATTGCAGTATGCAGTGAATCATGTGAGCTTCACCATAGAGGAGGGTGAGTTTGTAGTTATACTCGGACAGTCAGGTGCAGGTAAGTCAACTGTCCTCAATATGCTTGGAGGAATGGACCAGCCTACAGAGGGTAAGGTTATCATTGATGGCGAGGAAGTGTCTGCAATGACTGATAATCAGCTTTCAGATTTTCGTGCAAGAAAAATAGGATTTATCTTTCAGTTCTATAATCTAATCCCAAGTCTTACTGTATATGAGAATGTTGCCTTAACAAAGAGTATTGTCAAGGAGGCAGCGGACGCAGGCGAGATGCTTGAGGATGTTGGCTTAGCTAATCATAAAAATAAATTTCCGTCACAGCTTTCCGGTGGCGAGCAGCAGAGAGTTTCTATAGCCAGAGCTCTTGCCAAAAAGCCTAGAATAATACTTGGTGATGAGCCTACTGGAGCACTTGACTCTGAGACAGGTGTAATAGTTCTGTCACTTCTTCAGAAGCAGAGCAGGGAAAAGAATAATACAGTTATACTTGTAACACATAATGCTGATATAGCCAAATGTGCAGACAAGGTAATACGAATGAAGAATGGTAAGATAAGAGAGATTATCAACAACGATCATCCACTTGCTGTTGAGGAGGTGGAGTGGTAATGCTCTTTAGAAAAATGCTTCGTGAGTTTAAATCCAATTTTGGTGCGTTTTTCTCAGTGTTCCTCTTGGCAGCCTTAGCTATGGCATTGTTCGTTACATTTGAGGGACATGTTCTCTCACAGAATGTTGCAAGAGACAAATTCCATGAGGAGTGTAATCTGTCAGATGTGTGGATGTATGGCGAGGGATTTACAGCATCAGATTTGGACAAGGTAACCGGACTTGACTTTGTAGAGGCAGCAGGGCTTCGTATGTCCGTAACGGGAAGTGCTCCTGATTGTGACGGAGTTCAGGTTGATTTGTATCTGGAAAATGAGAATGTTGTAAATACACCGTATCTCATAGATGGTGAGCCATTTAATCCTACGGACAAGGAAGGCCTATGGATTTCAAATGCGTTCGCAGAAAGAAGAGATATAAAGCTTGGTGATGATTTCACCATAGAATATAATGGAGTTAAATTTACTAAGAAGGTTAAAGGACTTATAGAGAGTGTCGAATATGAATTCCGTCAGGCAGATAGTGATGCTGATACAAATCTTGCGAATATAGCAATCGTATATATGTCATATGACGGCTTTCCTACCAGAGACTATATAACACATCTGATAAATCAGGGAAAGATTAATGCTGATGTAATAGCAAAAAATGCTGATAACTATAAAGAATTAACTGATAAGCTGGATGAGATGGGAGTAGATATAGCTTCATTAGATAAAGATATGCTTCTTGCCCTTGTTGACAAAATGAGTGATGAGCAGCTTATGAGGATGATGCCATATACTCAGATGATTATAAGGACAAAGGATGGCGGTGCACTAAAGCATGAGGATGAGATTGCAGAGAGCATAGACAATAAATACTCAGCCATGATTGACCGCTCATCAGTTCCGGGACTTGCAAGACTTGACAGCGAGCTTGACCAGCACCAGACATTCTCATATGCATTTGTATTAATCTTTGTGGGTATTGCAGTACTTGTAATAGCTACATCCATGAAGAGAATGGTAGAAAAGCAGAGAACACAGATAGGTACATTAAATGCCTTAGGTATGAAGAGGGGTAAGATTTTATTCCATTATATAAGCTTCAGTCTGTTTATATCATTGCTAGGTGTAATCGTTGGACTTTTGCTTGGAATATTCTGGCTGTGTCCGTTGATGATGAATTTATTTGCGGAGTGGTATGTAGTTCCGGGCTTACATTCGGTATTCCAGCCTATATACTTTGCAATAGCCGCTGCAATCGTGATTATATGCGTGCTGTCAGATTTCCTCAGTTGCAAGAAGGTACTTAAGGTTAAGCCGGCAGAGGCGCTTAGACCTGCACCACCTAAGCAGGGAAAATCATGTATATTTGAAAAATTACCATTCTGGAATAAGTTAAAGTTCAACAGCCAGTATAACCTGAGAGACATATCAAGAGCTAAGCTTCGTGCATTTATGTCTGTGATAGGTACAGCAGTCGGTATGCTTCTTATGATATACGGAGTTGGCTGTAGTGAGCTTGTAAGTACACTTGAGAATGTAATGTTTGAGAAATCAACTGTGTCAGAATATCAGGTAAAGCTTTCACAGGATGCAGCTATTGTCGATGTAAATGCGTTAAATGAAGAGCTGGATGGTGAGCTTGTAATGATTGACCAGATAGAGGTATCAAAGGTCAAAAATCCATCTACAGACGAGAAGAAAAAGCAGACTATTACAGTTGTAGAGGGAAAGGGCTTATACAATATTCTTGATGTTGACAATAATATAATGCAGCTTGTGCCAGGAAGCATTGCTGTAAGCCGTAAGCTTTCTGAGACTATGGATATAAAGATTGGTGACACAATTTACTGGCATTTATATATGAAGAATACCTGGTATGAGGCAAAGGTAGGTGCCATATATCGTGATTCAACCACACAGGGAATAGCATATCTAAGAGAGGATTATGAGAAAACTGGTGCAGAATACACACCTAGCCTGCTTATGACTAACAAGGATGCAAGCGATAAGGAAAGTATCAGCTTTGTAACAGGTGTAAATGGCAAGCAGGAGATGAAGGATGCCTACGAGAAGAGTATGGAGGTCATGAGCATGATGGTTATTATGATGGTCTTGTTCTCCGTTATACTTGTTGTAACTGTTCTGTATAACTCAGGCTCTCTGTCATTTAACGAGAGAGTTAAGGAGTTTGCAACCCTCAAAGTTCTTGGTCTTAAATCCTCAAAGATTAGAGG
>CAVELH010000065.1:0-12374 GCA_963616385.1 bacterium
CTTCCGTTGTTGCTGCTGTAGAAGTCATAGAGAAGTGAACCATCTTCGGCAACTAAAGCAACCTTTGTTGTAGTAGAGCCTGCATCAACTCCGAGATAACAGCGGCCGTGATAGCTTGCAAGGTCACTTCTTTTAACCTTGTACTGTGACTGCTTATTGATGAATTTATCATAGTCCTCCTTTGAAGCAAAAAGCGGTGGGAGACGGTCTACATCAACTGCAATCTTTAGGTCAGCAGTGAGCTTTCCACTGATGTCCTCTAAGGTGTAGGTTATCTCCTCCTTTGCCTGAAGGGCAGCTCCGACAGCCGCAAAAAGATGTGAATGGTCTGGAGCTATTATATGCTCGTCGGTAAGGTTAAGGGTTCTTATAAAAGCTTCCCTTAGCTGGTCTAAGAAGTGAAGTGGACCACCTAGAAATGCAACATTACCCTTGATTGGCTTACCACATGCAAGACCGCTTATAGTCTGATTTACGACAGCCTGAAAGATAGATGCTGCAAGGTTAGGCTTTGTAGCACCTTCATTGATAAGCGGCTGTATATCTGTTTTTGCAAATACACCACAGCGGGCTGCTATAGGGTATATAGTGTCGTAATCTTTTGCGTATTCGTTAAGACCGGATGCGTCAGTCTGAAGAAGAGTAGCCATCTGGTCGATAAATGAGCCTGTACCACCTGCACAGACACCATTCATACGCTGTTCAACGCCGTTTGTGAAATATATAATTTTGGCATCCTCGCCGCCAAGCTCTATTGCCACGTCGGTCTGAGGAGCATAGTCTGTAAGTGCCTCTGATACGCACACTACCTCCTGCTCAAATGGTATGTTTATAACCTCTGCCAATGCGAGACCGCCTGAACCTGTGATAGTAGGAGCAACCTCTAAATTACCAAGTTTTTCCTTTGCGTGTTCCACAAGCTCCTTGAGCGTTTCCTTGATGTTAGCAAAGTGACGCTTGTATTCAGAAAAAAGGATGCTGTGTTCTTCGTCAATAACAGCAACCTTAACAGTTGTGGAACCAATATCTATTCCTAATCGTTTCATATGTATTATATGGCGTAATGCCATACCTCCTTTAAAAATATACCTTTTTCGACATTGTTATTATATAGGAAAGATGTAGCGATTTCAACAGTTAAAATCATGAACTTTATGCCACATTTTACCATTAGTGGCATAGAATAATCAAAAAGGGGAAAAATATGGAACATGAATGTAAAGGAACCATTCATCAGGTAGTAGCAGGTGATACACTTTATAAGCTTTCTAAAATGTATGGAGTAAGGCTTATAGACATTTTAAAGGAAAATCCATATGTAAATGTATATAACCTTCAGGTGGGAGATGAGATATGTATTCCTACTGAGGTATACGAGGAGGAAGAAAGACGCTATTACACTGCGAGAGTAGGGGACACCTTAGGCACAATAATAAATGATTTAGATACGGACATAGAAAGTCTTATGCAGTATAACAGAGAGCTGTATGACATAAGGGTTCCTCTCGGAACAATTATCCGTATACCGCCTAATAATGATAAAACTGTGAACAGGTAGATTTTGGTTGTGTTTTGTATGTTGATACGATATAATTAAATAGATTGGGTTGCTGTGTACTGTTGTGCAAAAATGCATATCAGTATGCAGTATAACCTGTATAATAATACAGATAAGGATGATGAAATTGAGCTTTTTTGATAAGATGGAACGTAAATTTGGTAAATATGCCATTAACAATCTTCCTATGATTTTAACAGTGTGCTTTGGAATTGGCTATTTGCTATATATGTTTGTGCCAAGCATTACTTCCAAGCTGTATTTTTCTCCGGCAGACATAATAGTGGGACATGAGTATTGGAGATTATTTACATGGATTTTGACACCGGCAGGTGGCATTAACGTTTTTACAATACTGATGATGTTTATATATTTCAGTGTAAGTATTGCAATCGAGCGGGCTATGGGTACATTTATGTTTAATGTATTTATCTTTGGCGGATGGCTGGTCAATACTATATGCTGTATGGCGGTAAGTGTGTATGAATACTTAAGAATAGGTGATGATGCATTTTTTTATCTGTATTCTACAGTTAACAATGGTATTGAAATGACAGACCTTATGCAGATTAGCCTATTTCTCGGATTTACACTTATATATTCTGAAGTATATATGAGACTGTATTTTTTTATACCGTTAAGGGCGAAATGGATTGGATATCTCGACATGATACTTTTAGCGTATCGTTTTGCTTCAACGTCAAATGTGATTACAAAGGTATCTATCATAGCATATATGCTCAACTTTGTAATAATATATCTTGGCACAAGAAACAGAGGCAGGAGAAAGGGAAGATACACGTCTGATATCAAGAGAAAACGTGCAAGAAGCAGATTCACGGAGATTGATGGCGGAAGAGTTAATGATATAGAAAATGAAAAGAATATTAACTCAGACACAAAGCAGACTAAGACAAAGAACGTAATAACAAGACACAAATGTGCTGTATGTGGAAGAACAGAGCTTGACGATCCGGAGCTTGAGTTCAGATTCTGTTCTAAGTGCAATGGTAATTATGAGTATTGCAGCGAGCATTTATATACACATGAACATGTAAGATGACAGGGGAGTAAGGACAATGAAAAGTAAATACAAGATACTTGTGACAGACATAAACAGAAAAAAGGATTTAGACAGCAACATACCGCTTTATGTAGATGAGCTTAACAGCCAGTATAACTGCTATGCAACGGTTAAGATGAGTATGAATTATTATACCTTGAAGGAGATGATAACCGAGCAGGACAATCCTAACAGTGATCTAGACAAATACTTCAAGCTTCTCACAGATTTAATTAATAAGCATATATTAGGAGAAGCGTTGGTTGATGGTAAGGCTATTGAGATTATAAGACAGCTACGCGGTAATGTTGAATACAAGATGAAGAATCTTACAGCATTTACGGATGGCTATGAGATATACGAGTACATTCTCAATCGTATAGAGGCTGGAATAAAGCAGACTACAGAACAGGTTAATGTAGATATGCTCGCATCTAAGATGTTTAAATATGTATTCTCTGAAAATGACACCGTTGTTGTGAACAGTAAGCTACAGCTCCTTATGGCACAACTGCCGGTAAGGATGACTAAGAATAAGTTCTATGACATAGTTACAAATACTCTTACCATATATAAAGGTGGAGAGAAATCTTCGGTAGATGAATTTGCAGATATGCTAAGAGCTGCGATACTTATAGATACACCAAAGGGATTTGAGACAGAGTACCCATTCTTATATCATGTATATAAGGACCTCTGTGATGCAGATTACAAGAATATGGATGAGACAGGCTTTGATGAGCTTAGCGAGAGACTTGGACAGGCGGCAGATATTGTTAATAATGAGGTTTCTGCACTGATGCTTCTTCAGGAGGTAATCAATGATGTATATACAATTTTGCTGACTGTGGATAAGGCCAGAGCTGTTAATTGTACTAAGGCTGGATATAAGTCATCTGTTAAGATACTTGATGCATGTGTCAAGAGTGACAACCTTGAGGATATGCTCATGGGTATGACTGATGAATTTATGAATGTAGAGGGTGTTCAGGAGGATGTGTACGAGAATATAGTTATCCTCGAGGCTGCATTTGATGATATAAGACAGAATAACATAGAGAAGATAGAGAGTCTTTCCCTGAAGGATTCATTTGATAAGCTTTCTACTGTATCTAAGCTGTTATCAACAAGTCTTTTCATAGATTTGGAGAAGGAGTATACAGGAGCTTCAAATGATGTGGCTGATAATGACTACATTATGGCATTGAGAGACAAGCTTACTGGTGAGATGACCACTGCATTTGAGGGTAAGGACAGAAGAATTATAAGAAGTATGATGTCTAAGATACTTGCAAGTATGCCTATATTTATGAACAGCCAGCAGGAGATAAAGGACTACTTTGAATATGTGCTTGAGAATTGCAAGGATGACAGTGAGTTGACTGCCTGTTATAAGCTTATTTCCGAGATTATGGAGGAGTAGGCATAAGGAGTATGGGGTGATTTTGTGACTATATCGGATGCGTTGTATACATACGGGATAAAGGATAAAAAGATAGACAAGCTTGTGAATAAAATGCATAAGCACAAGTTTATTCACAATCTGTATGTGGTGGTATCACCGATTACAGGAGATGGCATATTGGAGATATATGTGTATAATCAGTTGTTACAGCCGTTTTATAAGGAGGTAATTGACAAGGTGCGTATTCTTGGAATTGCAAGAGGCAAGCAGGATGCCTATGAGCTGGTTTTACAGATGGTTCAGGATATGTATGACGCAGGAGATGGCGATGATATTGACACGGAATTCTTTGTACGCGAAGCATAGAGGATAGGATGTGAGAGGGGCATGCTCCATGTTTTGTTATTAATACTAAAAATAATATTATGGATTATACTTGGGGCGTTGGGACTTGTTCTGGTTGGAATATTACTGCTGTTGTTTGCCCCGATAACATATAAGGTAGATGCCGAATACAAAAAAACAGCCCGTATAAAGGCAAAGATAAGATTCCTGATAATATCGCTTAGACTTGTATATAATCAGGAAACCAAGGAATTTAATCAGGATGTACGTATTGCAGGAATAAAGCTCAACAAGAAGAATGCTGAGAAAGCATATAAGGCTGCTACTGACTTGGTGGAGGATGTCATAGACACAGAGGAGGATGCGGCAGATGATGAGTCTGGTGCAGACGAGGCAGATAAGCAGGCGAATGAAGATACGATTGCGGATGGCGAGGCAGACAGGCAGGCGAATGAAGATACGGTTGCAGATGACGAGCTAGACAGGCAAACAGGTGACGAGCCGCAGACAGGTGAAAAAGACACAGACGAAGAAATAACAGATGAACAAAATGGGGACAATCAGGACGAAGATAAATCTGGCTGGAATGAAGAATTTGATTTGTGGGATAATGATACTGAGGATGAGTATAAGGATGCACTTCCATGTGAAGATAAGAAGCTTATCGTCAGAATTAAGAAAGCATTTAAGGGCTTTATAGGTTTTATCAAGAAACTATATAAATTTATTACCCAGTTTACACCAGGGAAAATTATAGAGAACATAGATGAAAAGCTTGATAAAATTAAGAAAAAAACGAATCGTATCAAGAAGTTCTGGAATCTTGAATGTACGGTAAAAACAAGAAAATATCTTAAAAAATATATAATTAGTATATTTAAACACATAAGACCGAGAAAAATAAAGGGATATGTACATTATGGCTTTGAAGAACCATATAAAACCGGACAGATAACAGGTTACCTTAGTCTTATGCCTTTTGTGTATCAAAAGGGATTTTCACTTGAACCTGATTTCTACAATAAGGTGTTAGAGGGACATATATATATGCGTGGACATGTACAGATAGGATATCTTCTCCGCATAGTCCTTAACATTAATTTATGGAGAACATTAAAAGTAATTAAAAAGCTAACAAATAAAGCATAAATAGGAGGTATTGATATTATGGCAAATGATTTTAATGAAACACTTGGCTCATTATTCAAGGGGATGGATACAATGCTCACAACAAAGACTGTTGTGGGAGAGCCTACAAAGCTTGGAGATACTATAATTCTTCCACTTGTTGATGTTAATTTTGGTGTTGCTGCGGGTGCATTTGCAAAATCAGGAAATAACAATTCAGCAGGTGGTGGTATGGGAGGTAAGATGTCTCCTTCAGCAGTTCTTGTCATACAGAATGGACACGCAAGAATGGTCAGCGTAAAAAATGAGGACACTATAAGTAAGATTATAGATATGGTTCCTGATATTGTTGACAAGATAGGAAATATAATGGGTAAGAATCCAAAGTCAGATGATGAGGAGATAAATCAGGCAATAAGCGATATAGCACATGAGGAAGAAATATAATTCTTATATGCTTTCTCTTAGCATATAATGTCTTAAGAGGTATTTTGCGTGGAGACATTATATCATTGAAGGCGCTTATTGGTTATGCAATGCTGTTTATGGCTATAGGTATGCTGGTTTCCTACTTTGTCAGTGGCTTTGGCGAATTTTTGTGCGTGCTGCTGTTGCTGGTAGGTGGATATTTATTGCTGTGCAGATGTTAAAAAAAGCTACATGGAGATTAAAAGAGAGATGGAAGATACAAAACCACAGGAGTTAATAGAATTACTTAAGGGACACAGGGTGTTTTTGCAGACACATAATTTCCCTGATCCGGACGCAATTTCTTCTGCATTTGGCTTGCAGAAGTTCCTTGAATATTATGGTGTGGAGACTACAGTATGCTATGTGGGAAGCATCGATAGATTCAATACCAGAAAGATGATGGATAATTTCGGAATAGAGATTTATTCTTATGACGATATAAAGGATATGACCTTTGATGATTATATCGTTCACGTTGATTGTCAGAAACCTAATGCAAATACTACGGATTTGCCGGGAAATGAGATTGCCTGCGTGGACCATCATCCTATATTTGAGGAGACCAAGGATTATATATACAAGGACATAAGAATACTTGGAGCCTGCGCTACAATTATAGCTTACTACTATAAGAGCACAAATACGCCTATAGATAAGAATGTAGCGTCAGCCTTAGCATATGGAATTAAAATGGATACCGACGACCTTATAAGGGGAGTGACACAGTTAGATATGGATATGATGTCATATCTGTTTGCTCATGCTGACTGGTCGAAGCTTTCATCTATGTATAATTCAACTATAGAATTCCATGACCTCTCAGCATATGGTGCAGCCATAGAGAATATAGAGGTTTTTGATTCTGTGGGATTTACATATATGCCTTTTGAATGTCCTAATTCTCTGGTGGCGATTATATCTGATTTTATTATGTCGCTCGATGTGGTGGATATATCAGTAGTTTATTCGGTAAATGCGGCTGGAATTAAATTTTCTGTACGGAGTGAGAAGAAAGGAGTAGACGCAGGTAAACTGATTCGTGATGCCTTGGATGGCATAGGAACAGGTGGGGGACATGCTGCCATGGCTGGTGGCTTTATTGATGAGAAATCTGTCAAAAAGCTTGGAAACCAGTATGACAGAAAGATAAAGGAGCTATTTATGACAGCTCTTAAGAAAATGTATCAGGTTACGAAATAAGGGGTGGTTAGTATGAGTACAGCAGCGGATATGAGCGTTGAGGTATTACTTAATTCGGAGAATCCGGAGTTAGTATTAAAAAATATGCAGCCATTCATAGATTTGATGATGAATTATGAATGTGCATTGATGGAGATAGAGACAAAGCTTAAGGTTCTTAACACAGAGTTTACCTTAAGACATAATAGAAATCCATTTGAATCAATCAAATGCAGGCTAAAGCAGCCTATAAGTATTGTGCGGAAAATGCGCAAGAAGGGCTTGGATATAACAATCGAGAATATTGAGAATAACCTTACAGATATAGCCGGAATAAGAGTAATATGCTCTTTCCCTGAGGATATCTACACTCTGGCAGATTTGCTGTCTAGTCAGGATGATATCAATGTTGTATGTGTGAAGGATTACATAAGAAATCCTAAGAAGAATGGATATAGAAGCCTTCATCTTATAGTTGAAGTTCCTATATTCCTTTCTAGTGAAAAGAAATATATGAAGGTTGAGGTTCAGTTTAGAACAATCGCTATGGATTTCTGGGCAAGCCTTGACCATAAGCTTAAATACAAGAAGGATAATCTTAAGCATCCTGAGATAATTGTGCAGGAGCTTAAAAAATGTGCTGACACTATAACTTCTGTTGATTATAAGATGCAGGAGATAAGAAATATGCTTGAGGATTGAAAGGACGTAGAAAATTATGGGTAAACAATTATGGAAGCCGGGCAATATGCTATATCCGGTACCGGCTGTTATGGTTACTGTTTCAGATGGTGAGGCAAAGGATGATATTATAACTATTGCATGGACAGGAACAATTAATTCTGATCCGCCTATGGTGTCAATATCTGTACGAAAATCCAGATATTCGCATGAGCTTCTTATGAAAAATGGAGAGTTTGTTATTAATCTTGTTACAAGAGAATTAACGCGCGCAATGGATTATTGCGGTGTTAAATCGGGACATGATATGGACAAGTTTGAGGCTGTAAAGCTGACACGCGCTAAGGCACAGACTGTTTCAGTACCTGTCATTGCCGAGAGTCCGGTGAATATAGAATGTAAGGTTACACAGGTTCTTGAGCTTGGTTCACATGATATGTTCCTTGCCGAGGTTACCGCAGTTTTAGCTGATGAGAAGTACATGGATGAGAATGGCAGGTTTGACCTTGCAAAGGCTGACCTTATAGCATACTCTCATGGACAGTATTATACACTTGGAGAAAACATAGGTAAGTTTGGATATAGTGTACAGAAGAAATAATATAGTAATATAATAGGATATAATAGTAGTTAAAATATTGCTTGACATTATATATGTCTAACAATACAATTATCATAAACTAATGGTTATGACACTTTTTGCCTTGGAGAGGTAGAAGGAGTAGTCGTATAATATGTTTAGTAAGGTTACAAGCTGTGCCGTTTACGGAGTAAGCGGCACAATTATTCAGGTAGAAGCCGATGTGAATGATGGATTGCCTATGTTCACAATGGTTGGTTACCTGTCCTCGTCCGTCAAGGAGGCTGGCGAGCGTGTCAGGACGGCTCTTAGGAATTCTGGATATTCTGTTCCATCTAAGAGAATTACAGTCAATCTTTCCCCTGCCAATATCAGAAAGGATGGAGCTGGCTTTGATTTGCCTGTTGCAATAGCTGTGTTATTAGCTTCGTTTGTCACACCTGTTATCAATTTAAATGACTATGTAATAATGGGTGAGCTTAGCTTAGATGGCACAATAAAACCAATTAAGGGTGTGCTTCCTATGGTAAGCTATTGCTATGATTGTGGCATAAAAAATTGCATAGTTCCTATAGATAATGCTAAGGAAGCAGCATTAGTAAAAGGTATGCAGGTATATGGTGCAGGAACTCTAAGTGAGGTAATGAGCTTTATACAGGGTAACGATGTTATAAGTAAGGTAAAAGGCAGTCGTGAGAGCTTTGGCAGGATGACTGATAACATTAATGATTTTGCCGACATAAAAGGTCAGGAGTCACTTAAGAGAGGGTTAGAGATAGCTGCGTCAGGTTTTCACAATGTACTTATGACCGGGGCTGCCGGTGCCGGAAAGTCTATGCTTGCCAGATGTATTCCTGGCATAATGCCATCGCTTTCTTTTGAGGAGTGTCTGGAGATTACCAAGATATATAGTGTCAGCGGAATGCTTTATAATGAGGGCTCATTAATTGAAAACAGACCGTTCAGAGCACCTCATCACACTATCTCGGAGCATGCCCTTATAGGAGGTGGAGCTATACCAAGACCGGGAGAGGTTAGTCTTGCACATAATGGTGTGCTTTTCCTTGATGAGCTTCCAGAATTTTCAAAGGGTGTATTGGAGGTTTTAAGACAGCCTATTGAGGATAGATGCGTAACAATATCTAGAGTTCATGCCACCTATGTATATCCGTCTGATTTTATGATGGTTGCCGCCATGAATCCTTGTCCGTGTGGACATTATCCTGACCTTAGAAAATGCTCATGTACACCGCTTCAGATTAAGAAATATCAGAGCAGAATAAGTGGACCTTTGATGGACAGAATTGATATTAATATGGAAGTAAAGCCTGTGCCTTATGAGGAGCTGTTTTCTAAGAGTAGGGCTGAATCATCCAATCAGATTAGGGAGAGAGTTGAGAGAGCAAGGTGTATTCAGGAAAAAAGGTACAGGGACGAGAGTATTCATTTTAATTCACAGCTGGATGGAAGATTAATAAAGAAGTATATATCGCTTGATGACACCAAAGAGGAGCTTTTGTCAAAGACCTTTAAGGATAATGAGCTGAGTGCCAGAGGGGTTCACAGGGTTATTAAGCTTGCAAGAACAATAGCCGACATGGATGGAAAAAATGATATAGAAGATATACATATAATGGAGGCTGTGTTTTATAAAAATGGAGGTGTGAATGTATATGACAGATAGAGAGCTTGCACTTTTACACCTGTGGTTTACGAATATACCTGAGGTTGGGATTAAGACAAGAAGGCTGCTTAGAACAAAGCTTGGTACGGTAGAGGCTATTTATAATACATCAGGAGATATGTTGTCAGAGATTATAGGAAATGAGAGGATAGTTAATAACATAGTTAATTCACCTGATATAGAGTATTATGAGGGATATTTAAGAAGGCTTGAGAAAAATAATATACTTATTATATATCCGGAACACCCATCATATCCGGATAAATTAACGCACATATATGAACCGCCGGATATATTGTATGTGAGAGGTATATTGTGGGACGAACACCATATACATAATAATAATATAGAAAACAACGAAGTGGAAAACAAAGGAATAAATTATAGCAGTACAGAAAATAAAAGTATCGGTATCGTAGGTTCAAGAAATCCTGATATATATGGAAGTGAGCTTGCATTTAAGTTTGCCGGGGAGCTTGCCAAAAATGGAATAACGATTGTGAGTGGACTTGCCAGAGGCATAGATAGTCAGGCACACAGAGGTGCTATAGAGAAAGGAGGGTATACGATAGCAGTGCTTGGGTGTGGAATAAATATCACATATCCACTGGAAAATGCGGGACTTTATCATGACATAGAGGAAAATGGTGCGATAGTATCTGAATATGGACTTGATATATCTCCTAATCCGGGATATTTCCCATTAAGAAATCGGATAATAAGCGGACTTTCAGATGGAGTGCTCGTAGTATGTGCACAAAAAAAGAGCGGCTCACTTATAACGGCAGACTGTGCATTAGAGCAGGGAAGACAGGTGTATGCGATACCAGGAAGGCTGCATGATGAAAAAAGTGCCGGAACTAACAATCTGATAAAGCAGGGGGCAATGTGCGTCACTACGCCTGACGATATATTAAATGATATGTATATAGGGGAGGGAAATGTCGTGAGTTTAGATAATGAAGAAACAGTCGTCAAAAATGTACTTGCACCTATGGAAAAAAAGGTGTATAGTTGTCTCGGTTTAGAACCTATGTATATTGATGATATTATACAGTGCTGCAATATAGGTATTACTAATGCTATAAGCACACTGTATGGATTAGAAGAAAAAGGGATGATTAAGCAACCGATTAGGGGGTATTATATCGTTGCTTTGTAATATGCTTTATGAAGGAGCAAATAAGTATGGCAAAAAATTTAGTGATTGTAGAGTCACCGGCTAAGGCAAAAACAATTAAAAAATTCCTCGGAACAGGCTATGAGGTTATAGCATCAAATGGACATGTAAGAGATTTGCCTAAGAGCCAGATGGGAATTGATTTTGACAATGATTACGAACCTAAATATATAACGATAAGGGGTAAGGGAGAACTCCTTGCAGAGCTTAGAAAGGCAGTGAAGAAGGCTGATAAGATATATCTTGCAACTGACCCTGACCGTGAGGGAGAAGCTATTTCTTATCATTTGGTAATTGCATTAAAGCTTGAGAACAAGAGCTATAAGAGAATTACATTTAATGAGATAACCAAGAATGCGGTAAAGGCATCTATCAAGAATGCCCGTGAGATAGATATGAATCTTGTTGACGCACAGCAGGCAAGACGTGTGCTTGACAGAATGGTTGGTTATTCTATAAGCCCGCTTCTCTGGGAGAAGATAAAGAGAGGCCTTAGTGCGGGAAGAGTACAATCGGCTGCACTTAAGCTCATTTGTGACAGAGAGAGCGAGATAAATGCATTTATCCCTGAGGAATATTGGAGTTTATCGGCTCTTCTTACACCGAATGCTTCATTAAAACCGGTAGAATTTCATTATATTAAGGAAAAAATTTCCAAGACTAAAATGGAAGAACTTTATGACAAGGTTGATAAGAATAAGAACTTTGTTGTGACGGATATCAAGAACACAGAGAAATCCAAGAAACAGCCTGCGCCATTTACGACAAGTACATTGCAGCAGGAGGCTGGTAAGAAGTTAAATTTTGCCACAGGAAAGACAATGCGTATAGCTCAGCAGCTCTATGAGGGCGTTGAGATTAAAGGACGTGGAAGTATTGGCCTTATAACATATTTGAGAACAGATTCTATACGTATTTCTGAGGAGGCAGATGCAAATGCCAAAGCGTATATTGCCAAGCAGTATGGCGAGAATTATGTCGCAAGTGGTACTGCCTCAACGACCAATAAGAAAATACAGGATGCACATGAGGCTATCAGACCGACAGATGTAACACTCACACCTGCAATGCTTAAGGAACAGCTCTCAAGAGACCAGTTC
>CAVELH010000066.1:0-6574 GCA_963616385.1 bacterium
CTATATAATGTATTGGGGGGGTTACAAGTATTATTATAACAAAGAACAAATAAAAGTGTTACCAAACAATTTTTTATTTTCGTTGTTTTTTTGTTCAAATTACCAATAAACCGTCCAATGAAATGGGTTTCTAATTCATTTTTTATGCATTTTGTATAGTTTTAGTTTTTCCAACTGTAAAATCTAGACAAGGTAACTCGGCTCTTTTTCAAAGAGTGCCTCAAATTCCTTTCTCTCGATTCTCTCTTTTTCTAGCAATAATGCTGCACATTTATGCAATACATCTATATTTTCCTCGATAATTCTGCGCGCCTCATTATAACATTCATCCATTATACGGCGTACTTCATTATCTATCATAGCTGCCATCTCATCACTGTAGTTTCTTGAATGTCCGAGGTCTCTTCCTAAGAATACCTCCTCGTTATCATCAACCTCATAATTGATAAGTCCAACCTTTTCTGACATACCATACTTGACAACCATAGCCTGAGCTGTCTGTGTTGCCTGCTTGATATCCTGTGATGCACCTGTTGTTATATCACCGAATATAAGCTCCTCAGCAATTCTTCCACCGAAGCTTACCTCTATATCCTGAAGCAGCTTCTTCTTTGTTAAGAATACGTTATCGTTCTCAGGAAGTGGCATTGTATATCCGCCTGCGCCTCTTCCATTAGGTATGATAGATACAATGTGTACAGGTCCAACCTCTGACAGAAGATGGAACAATATCGCATGACCTGACTCGTGATAAGCTGTTATACGACGCTCCTTCTCAGGAACAAGCCTGCTCTTCTTCTCGCCACCTATACCTATCTTGACAAAGCTCTTATCTACATCCTCTTTCTTGATAAACGCACGATTAGCCTTAGCTGCACTGATTGCAGATTCATTCATAAGGTTCTCAAGGTCAGCACCGGCAAAGCCAGCTGTAGTTCTCGCTACCTCATGCAAATCAACATCATCTGCCAAAGGCTTATTTCTTACGTGAACCTTAAGAATCTCCTCACGACCCTTGACATCAGGGCGTCCGACCATAACCTTACGGTCAAATCTACCCGGACGAAGAATAGCAGGGTCAAGTATATCTACACGGTTTGTAGCTGCAAGGACAATTATTCCCTCATTAGCATTAAATCCGTCCATCTCAACAAGCATCTGGTTAAGTGTCTGCTCACGCTCATCATGTCCGCCACCTAAGCCTGAGCCTCTCTTTCTTGCCACAGCATCTATCTCATCGATAAACACTATACAAGGTGCATTCTTCTTAGCATCGTCAAACAAATCTCTTACACGGCTTGCACCGACACCGACGAACATCTCAACGAAGTCTGAACCTGATATAGAGAAGAATGGTACTCCTGCCTCACCGGCAACCGCCTTTGCAAGCAAGGTTTTACCTGTTCCCGGAGGACCCTCAAGCAAAACACCCTTAGGAATTCTCGCCCCAAGGTCATTGTACTTCTTAGGATTCTTAAGGAAATCTACGATTTCTGCCATATCCTCTTTTTCTTCATCAAGACCTGCAACGTCCTTAAATGTGAACTTCTGGTCCTTCTCGCTTGTCATATGTGCGCGGCTCTTACCAAAGTTGACAACCTTTCCACCGCCGCCACCGGCACCACCGCCAGCCATATTGCTCATAAGCGTGATTACAAGTATTATTATTACTATTATTGATAAAACGGCAGGAAGCCACGTAAGCCAGGAGCTCTCTCTCGTAACATCGTAAAGGCTCATATGAACGCTTCCGTCACCATACTGCATTATATAACTCTGTACTGTATTTACATCTGATACATAAAACTGTTTTGATGCATTTGAATCCCTGTAAGTAAAATATACTGTACCTGTAGGTACATCTGAATTCTGATATATCTCTACATTACCAATAAGGTTTTCTTTAAGCTCTGCGCGAAAATCTGATATTGTGTAATCCACATCTGTCTCTACTGACCTGTTCTGAAACCACACAATAACGCAAAAGCCAATTAAGAACAGCAACAGGTATATACCCAAGCCTCTTCTCATGCCTTTTTTCATTTATTAGTACTCCTTTCCGCTACTCTATTACACCTATATATGGCAGATTACGATACTTCTGCGCACAGTCAAGTCCATATCCAACCACGAATCTGTCAGGAACAGTAAAGCATGTCATATCCGGCTCTATATCTACAACACGTCTCTCCGGCTTATCAAGCAGTGTTATAATCTTAAAGCTCGCAGGCTTTCTCTCCTTAAGAATCTTGACAAGGTATGATAGTGTTCTTCCTGAATCCATAATATCTTCAACAAGTATTACTTCTCTTCCCTCTATTGTGTCATCCAAATCCTTAATCAGCTTGACAACGCCTGATGACTTGGTATCATTGCCATAGCTGCTGACTGACATGAAATCCATTGTTACAGGAACAGTGATTCTCTTGGCAAGCTCACACATGAAGAATACACTTCCCTTAAGAACTCCTATAAGATGAACTGTCTTACCCGCATACTCTGCACTGATCTTTTCTGCCATCTCTCTAATCTTGTTTTCTACCTGTTCCTCGCTAATCAGCACTCCAATTTTATCTTCCATCTTCTTCTCCTTTTCTTATGCATGTTATATACAATAAATTCTTTGTATTCTCATCAACTCCATAGGATATGTTGTATCTAAGTCCTATTGCCCAGACTATCTCTCTGCCACACGCAAGCACAGGCCAGTATTCTCTCAGATTTCTATCAATCTTATTATCTATGAATACACGCGATAATTTCTTATGCTTACCCTCATTATCGATTATGATATAATCCCCTTCCATAGGATTTCTTATACAAAGACTATCTTTTATCTTATCATAATCAAAGACTTTAGTATAGGTTTTTTTAGGAATCTGTGCACCATCCCTGTACGGAGCTTTGTTTATTGTAATCTTACCCCATGACGGAATTTCGTAAACGCCGTCCTCGTCTATTTCTATATAATAATTCTCAGCATTATCAACAACATTCGTTATAATAAGTCTGTCATAGCTACGCCTTGCATATATTCCATATGGAAGCATAACTGTCTTGCCCGTATCCTGATAGATAAGCCCAACCACCGACATAACATGCCGCCTCGTCAAATCCTTACGCCTTCCTGCCACACCAGCTAATGCCTCATGTATCATATGCTCCTGCAAAACAGGGCTTGCCTTATACAGCTCACCTATGTCAAGCTCTACCGTCTTACCATTTTCATCCTCCACACATCCGTCATATCCGGCTACTGCCTGTTCATGAATATATGTGTAGCTTTCCCTCGCCTCGTCTGCCACCTGACATATATGGTCTAAGGCGGAGGTGTTTATCCTCTCAAGGATTGGGAGAATTCCATGCCTTATTATATTCCTGTCATATTCCATCCCAAGGTTAGTCTGGTCTGTACAATATGGCTGATTATTCTCACCTAGGAATTCTTCTATTTCATTTCTTGTCACAGTCAAAAGAGGTCTTATTATCTCACCTCTGACTGCCGGAATTCCAGCTATACCATTAAGCCCGCTGCCCCTTATCATATTAAATATGACGGTCTCCGCTGTGTCATTCTTATTATGTGCAACTGCTATCCTGTTGCACTTATGCTTTCTGGCAGTCTCCTTAAAGCATTTGTATCTGCACTCTCTGCCAGCCTCCTCAACCGTACAATGGTGTCTGGTTGCATAGAGCGCAACATTCTTCCTATATGCCACAAATGTCACGCCAAGTCTCTCACACAGCTCTCTTGAAAACTCCTCGTCCGCATCCGCATCCCTGCCACGCAGCATATGATTGATATGCACTGCATATATGTCATCAGTATTTATTCCAAGTCTCCCTGTGAGCATGCAAAGAGAGAGGAGCAGACAAACTGAATCGGCTCCCCCTGATAACCCAGCTACAATCCTGTCACCGGACTGTATCATATTATTCTGCTTTATATAACTATATACATTATTCAATAATATGCTCATAGTCTCTCCATTGCCATATATTTCCAACTTTATCCTAAAATAATAACACAACCTTGTTTTTATGTACACATTTTCACACATTTTTAACAAGATTTTATAAGCTTACAGGCTATTATAGTGGCGTCATCCTTTAACCTGTTGCCTCCCTGTGATCTTATACAGTCCGCTATATATTCAACCAGCTCCTCAGGCTCATCACCATCAAAATCCTCAAGGAGCTCTCTCATATAATCCTCCTTATTTTCAACTATCATGCTCTCCAATATACCATCACTCACCATTATAATCATGTCATTGTTATAGAACTTCTTCGAGCAATGCTCACAGACTGCCCCATCTATAACCCCTACAGGCAGTGACGTTGACTTGATAAGCTCAAGCCAGCTTCCCCTCCTTATAAATGTAGTTGCCGCCCCCTGTTTATATATCTTGCCATAACCCGTATGCAAATCTATAAGCAGCATATCAAGAGTTGAAAAATGCTCACCGCGGTTTTTATCTGATAAATACGAGTTCACAAGCTTTATCGACATATCCTGCTCAAAGCCTGCCGCAATAAGCTCCTCTAACGCATCGATAAGCACGCTGCTGTCAACTGCTGCCGGCTTTCCATTTCCCATTCCATCAGATATCATTATAAGCTCGTACCCCTCCATAATGCTTCCTATGTAGAAATTATCCCCCGATATCTCACCGGCATATCTGCTCATTCTTCTCACCGCAGTTACACACTTAAATTCCGGTCTTTCCTGCATACATATTATATCATAATTTCTGCTCACAATAGTTCTGCTCTCATCCTTCAGGACAAGTGATAGCCCTGTCTCCCTCTCCACTATCTGTCTCACAGCCTCCGCAGTCATAAGTCTGCCGCGGTTCATCCTAAGCGTAACATATATCTCATATCTGTCAGCCCTGTTTTTAAGCATTACAAGATTCTTTACTCCAGCCCCCTTTACGGAAAGACTGTCTATTATTTTGGCTGTTGCTGTCTTTTTAAGCGGAACCTCCCTCTCAAGCTGATTGGTAAAGCCTTCGATTAACTCACCTACATCATTTAAGCCAATGCCCGTGTTCACATTTCCGGACAGGGTATATTCTATCCTCTTAAATGCGGATGCCAGATTGTTAAGTCTGCCAATAACAAGTCTTCCCCACTCTGAGGACTCAGAGACAAGCTCGTCCCTAGCCATACGGCTGTCAATCTGGACAAGCATGTGTGATGGAAGGAGCAGAAAAATAAACACAGCAGATAAGACTGCCTTTATCCCCGCCTCATCTATAAGTCCATCGTCAAAGCCAAGTCCAAAGCCGAAATATACAGCCACATATATAAGTGTAAAAAGATATCTGCCACTGTGTATAAGACATTGAAGGGCATAGCATGAAAGTGCTATAAGCATAAAGTCCACTATGTACATATTCTGCCCTGTCATATACGATAGCAGAGCACCACTTATAACAGTCCACGCCATTCCAAGTCCAAATCCGAATTTATATATAGAAAATAAAACACTAAATATTCCAAATGCGAGAGCGAGTACTATGCCGCCTCCTATCTCAAGCGGCATGCCATATAAAACAGAAGCGGCAAGTAATATGACACTTATGGCTGCATCATTTTCCGTAGCTATCTTCATGTAATCCTCTGTCACTATATGTATTGCATGACTGTATATCATCGCAGATGAAAATACCAGCATCCCCTCAAATGCACAGAGAAGTGGTGATATTCCACCTCTCGCAATAAAGTAAAAGCCTACATCTACAGTGCTTGCCATAAGTCCTGAAATAAATGCGAGAAGCATAGCCCCGCCCTTGTACTCCATTCTGTTTTTTACACTCGTTGCAACACCTATGGCAAGAAGCATAAGTCCATACCGTACCAGCTCCACAACTGACATTCTAAGTCCTGTTCCAGCCATGATTGCTATAAATGTTAATATGTAGCTTCTGTTGGTTATACACGCAGCAGAAAAAAAACCGACCGCAAGCGGATAGATATCAAACACCTGACATCTGCTTATAAAAAATGCAGCTATGACAATCCATATATCCCGCAGAGAATTTTTAATATACATCCAGATTCCTCCCACACATCTCCTATAACGATGCCATAGAATTATAGCCTGTCCGTATAAAATAGTGTGTCTAATACTGGAACAGATATATATTTTTTTGTGACAAAAAAAGAACTTCCAATTACTAATAGGGAAGTTCTCTTCTTACTCTGCCGGCCTTATTACAATCTCATCAGGATATACCATTCCTAGCTTATCCTTAGCCATATCCTCTATGTACTTGTTTGTTTTCATGTATTCAGCCTGTGCCTCAAGATTAGCCCGCTCTACATTAGCCTGATCTATCTGCTGCTGCAACGAAACCTCTGTATTAGAAAGCTCACGGCTCTGCTTATTAAGATTAGACACGACAACTGTTGAAACAATACACATGATAATTGCAGTAGCAATAATCATAAGACTTGCTACGCGGGATTGTCTCCTCGTCGACCTCTTTTTCCTTTTTGCCATACCCATACCTACTTCTTACTGATTCTTCTTGATAAAGATAAAATAATTTTACCCTTTTTTATT
>CAVELH010000066.1:6584-12330 GCA_963616385.1 bacterium
TTTTTATTCTGTTTTTCAACATTTTATTTATCTTTTTCGAGGTTTTTTTTATGAACCACAAGATATGGGATATGAAAAATATAAGTAAACAACTTATAGTGCAGAGATAAAATGCCCCGCCTAAAATGATACCTAAAAACACATATCCTCTGATACTGCCATAATTATATTTGTGTATACTGTCGATTATTACATATGTCCAGAATACCCAGTATGCTATATCCTCTATAGCAATAAAAAAGTTGTTGTGTGGAATTATTCGTCTAAGACAGCGCAGCACATCATATACGGCACCCATAACTGCGCCAAGGGCAAGACTTATAAAAAACATGTTCCGCTGGTCAATAATGAATTCTCTCAAGGCTACTTAAATAGCCTCTTTAACACACCTGTTGTCATCTGTCCCGCAGTTTTTATCTCAGAATATACCATACTGTCCACACGACCAGAGAACTCTAACTCACCCTTTTCCACATCAAGTCTTATCACCTGTAACTCATGTCCCTTTATCGTGAGCTTTCCCTGTTCTGTTGCCAGAACAACAAGCTCCGCATCAAAGGATAAAACCTCAGTGATGCCTGTAAGCACACCCTTCTTTCTACCATCAAGGCTAACCTTGTGTGGTCCTGCCGAATGTATACCTTCCATGTCAACCTCCAATATGGTGGTTATTCATATAAGATATCTTATGCTTATAATTTACATTTCATGTCTGTATTTAATTATTATATGTCTACAAATATTTAAACATATCCTTGGCATCTTCCTTCTTAGTCGTGTCGGCAATCATAGTTACCTCAGCCTTTACTGATTTATTGCCAAATGCAATCTCTATCACATCGCCAACCTTAACATCATATGATGCTTTTACAACCTTACCATTAACCTGTACACGTCCAGCGTCACAGGCATCATTGGCAACCGTTCTTCTCTTGATTAATCTGGAAACCTTCAAATATTTATCTAATCTCATTATAGCTACTCCTTACATAATCCTATATAAAACAAGAACGACCGCAACAAGTGCGATCGTTTTTGCTTATCATATAATCTTCTGCAAACTAGTTTACAGCATCCTTTAATGCCTTACCAGCCTTGAACTTAGGAGCCTTAGAAGCAGCAATCTTCATTGTCTCGCCTGTTCTTGGGTTTCTACCCTCTCTTGCTGGTCTCTCAGCAACTTCAAATGTACCGAAACCAACTAACTGGATTTTCTCGCCCTTCTTTAATTCATCTGTAACTGTCTCTGTGAAAGCCTTAAGTACCTTCTCTACCTCTGTCTTTTTCATGCTAGTCTTCTCAGCTAAAGCAGCAACTAACTCGTTCTTGTTCATCGAAAATTC
Source organism: bacterium (assembly GCA_963616385.1). Lineage (GTDB taxonomy): Bacteria > Bacillota > Clostridia > Lachnospirales > Lachnospiraceae > Coprococcus_C. Next base: position 7,928 of record CAVELH010000066.1, read on the forward strand.
CTCCTATATACAAACGTTTTTTGATTGTCTTATATGACAATACCCTTTTTATTACGGCATATTCATAAATGCCCTACGCTTATTTATACCTTGTTACCCAATATTTGTCAAGTAGAAAAGCAAGTAAAATCAACATCTTTTAGGTTTTTTTATGTCTGGGACAGGTTAATATTTAATCACCTGTCCCAAAGCACTAGCCTTCCATTTGTCTGCCAAGAAAGTTAGCTGCGATAGTTGCCGCCTTCTGTTCTATCTCCCCTATAGGCTTTTCGCCCTCACGACTAAGCAATATAACCGCTCCTATCGCATCACCTTCACTTATTATAGTCTGAACTATCTCTCCGGAATACTCATTATCTCCATTTCCAAGTATCTTAATAAACTTCTTCTCGCCCTTTCTTGCAATTATAGCCTCACGGTCATTTATCGCCTCCTCAAGCTCTCTGTGAAGGCTTTTTCCAAGCAGCTCCTTCTTAGGAATTCCCGCTACAGCTATTATCTGGTCTCTGTCGCTTACGCATACTCCACAGCCTAATATCTGAGCAGTTGCGTCAACATACTGCTGTGCAAATGCAGACAGCTCACCTATCGGAGAATATTTCTTTAAGATAATCTCGCCGTCCTTGTCTGTGAAGATTTCCAGTGGATCGCCCTCCCTTATACGCATCACACGACGTATCTCCTTTGGCACAACTATTCTTCCAAGCTCATCAATGCGTCGCACTACACCTGTTGCTTTCATATCTTTTCCTCCATTTTCATACATTGCTAAGAGTTATAACCCTCTACTGCTATATATTAGTTATGGAGTTAGTATGTGGAAATCATTAAAAAATATACACATTGAATTTTCAATATTTAGTTGTATTTCCACTGCTCTGACTCTAACTGCATATCTACCATATGCTTATAGATTCCATTTTTCTTCTTCAAGGCTTCCGGTGTACCCTGCTCTGCAACTACACCATCCTTTAATACAACTATCTTATCTACACCATCTACTGTTCTCATTCTGTGAGCTATTATAAGAACTGTCTTGTTCTGTATCAGCTTAGATATAGATTCCTGAATTACTGACTCATTATCAACGTCAAGTGATGCTGTAGCCTCATCCATGAGGATAATAGGTGCATTTTTAAGGAACGCTCTGGCTATTGATATTCTCTGACGCTCACCTCCGGAAAGCTCTGAACCATTCTCACCAATCATGGTATTCCATTTATCAGGGAGCTTCTCTATGAAATCAGTACAATTTGCAAGTCTTGCAGCAGCCATAACCTCTTCATCTGTCGCATCCTTCTTACCAATTCTTATGTTCTCCATAACCGTATTATTGAACAGTGTAACATCCTGAAATACGATAGAGTACAGTGATAACAGGCTCTCCGGATCAATATCTGATACATTCATGCCGCCAACTGTGATGCTTCCCTTATTGCAATCCCAGAATCTTGCAGCAAGTCTTGATACGGTTGTCTTACCTCCGCCAGAAGGACCAATCAGAGCTGTGACCTCGCCCTGCTTTGCAACAAAGCTTACATCATTAAGCACCTTTTCTCCATCCTCATAAGAGAAGCCGACATGGTCAAATACTATATCATATCCATTATTAGTTAATTCTTCCTTGCCGCCCTGCTCATCATGTGACAATATCTCATCCATTCTCTCGCAGGTTGTGTCAAGGCTTATGATTGCCGACAAATTCTGTAACGCAATCTGCAATGGCTCATACATTCTTGTTACAACAAGTAAAAATGCAAAGAATGTAAGTACATTTATATCTCCCGAAACAAGAAGCATACTTCCTACAAGTGCTACTGTTCCTATACCAAGCTTAAGTATCATCTGCGCTGAACATACATAAGCTGCATTTCTAAACTCAAGAACTATAGCATTTTTCTCTACGTCCTTAATCTTAACATTAAGTCCCTTCATGTACTCATCTGTCATGTTGTTTGAGCGCAAGTCTCGTATTGTCTCCAATCCCTCCTGTATTCCATCCTGGCAGGCAAGCTTATAGGTCAATGTTTTCCTCTGTACACTCTTTAAGCCCTTTCTTGATGTGAGAACAATTATAAATGCTATAGGCATAACCCATATAGCTGCAAGTGCCATCTTCCAGTTATAGAAGAGCAGACCTATTACTATAAGTGTTGTTGATGCCATAGAGCCGATAAGCTCAGGAATCCAGTGTGAGCTTGCTGTCTCAATCAGAGCACAGTCTGACATGATGGCATTTGTAAGGTCTGACAAATCCTTCTTACCGAAGAACGAAAGAGGAAGTCGTCTGAGCTTCTCTGCCAATGCTCTACGTCTTACACCACTCTCAACATAGGTTGAGAAGAAGGTTGCTCTGTACTGGAATAATGTAGTAAGTGCAACAAGAGCAAACACAACAATTATACCAACTATGAAAAATCCAAGCTTGTCGTCTGGAACTCTGCCCTCCAAAAGATAGGATGACAGCTTATATAATAGTCCAATCGGAAGCATCAAGACAATGTTAGACAACGTCACCGCAACAAATGCAAGTATCATCTTTTTTGCTCCGTCCTCAGACAATGCGTATCTATGCTTTAACTTCTCTATCATTATACTGCACCTGCCTTTCCTACCTGCCAATTAACGGACTTGTTATATTCCTTCCACATATGTGTGTAGATGCCGCCCTTCTCAAGCAGCTTATCGTGTGTTCCAGCCTCAGCAATCTTTCCGTCCTTTAAAACGTATATGTTGTCAGCATTTGTGATTGTAGAAAGTCTGTGAGCAATCATTATTACCGTCTTATCCTTAGACAGATTCTCGAATGCCTGCTGAACAAGTCTCTCATTGTCAGGATCAGCAAACGCTGTTGCCTCATCGAGGATAAGAATTGGTGCATTTTTAAGGAATGCTCTGGCTATGGAAAGTCTCTGCATCTCACCACCTGACACATATGTACCCTTTGAACCGATAACTGTGTTTACGCCCTGTGGGAGCTTCTCTATAATGTCGCTGCACTGTGCATTTTTGAGTGCCTGAAGAACCTCCTCATCTGTCGCATCAGGTCTGCCCATTCTGACATTCTCTAATATACTTGTTTTTAAAAGCTTGCTATCCTGAAATACATATGACACCTGATTCATAAGCTCGCTTGTCTCTATGTTCCTTACGTCAACACCACCTATCTTTATGCTGCCGCTCTTTACATCCCAGAATCTCGCAATAAGTGAGGCAAGAGTTGTCTTTCCACCGCCTGATGGTCCAACAAAGGCAACGTGCTCGCCAGCCTTGATATCAAGTGTTATTCCATCTATCGCATTTCGCTTTGACTCATCATATGAGAATGTTACATCTGAAAGCTTGATTGAGGCGTCATTAATCTTTTCACCATTTGCCACACTTGGAAGCTCCTCGGTGTCAAGCACTAAATCCATTCTCTTAAGTGCATCCTCAACTATCATCTGCGACTCACCAGCATAGGCAACCTTCATAAGTGTTGTTGTGAGCACCGATGTAATCAATATATAGAATATAATGTTAAGCACAAATGTATCTGTAACTGTATTTCCGCCAAGAGCATACGCAGCAATTATAAGTGCTCCAAATATGCCATTAGCAAATACTGTAAAGCCAATCATAGGAAGCATCATTGACTTAGTATAGTCAAGAGTCCATTTTTCATACTCATCTATGGCTGATTTAAACTTCTTGAATGAGAAGATTGTCTGTCCAAAGGTCTTAAGTACAGGTACACCTCTTACATACTCAACCGCTTCTGCTGACATTGTCTCAAGTGAGTTCTGGTACTGCTTCATATCCTCAGCCATCTTTGGTCCCATCATCATAGAGCCCATAATTATAAATGCTAACGCAGCAGGTATTAAGCTTATAAGTCCAAGTCTCCAGTCAAATATAAACATCATCGCAAGAAGTCCTATAGGAGTTGCAACTGAAACTGCCTTGTCAGGAAGGTTGTGCGCCAGAAATGTCTCTGTTGCCGCAGATGAATCTGTTACTATCTTACGAATTTTTCCTGTTCCCTCTGCCTCAACATATCCAAGTGGAAGCTTCATAATATGCTCCATCATTCTTGTACGCATATTCGCCTGTACACGGAACGCTGCCTTATGTGAGCACATCAGAGCCGCAATGTAGAATACCATTGCAAGTAAGGCAAAGCCTACTGCCTGCCAACCATATGATGTGATATGTGTTGCTTTTGAAAAATCTGGTCTTACCTCCAAAATTTCTTTTATAATGCGCCACACATTATAAAACGGAATCAGCGCCACCCAAGCACTGATTACTGCCAAAACGCAGGATGCATAGGAAAAGTATTTATGATTTCCAGCTATATCCATCAGCCTTGACAATGCACTTTGCTTTTTTGTCTTCATGACAAATCCTCCTGTCCTTTTATT
>CAVELH010000067.1:0-12267 GCA_963616385.1 bacterium
GCTATAATGCAGATACTTTTAGACCTGTTTATTTACAAAAATGAAGTCATAAATGAGGACGTTGAACAATATTTTAAGTATATGTATATTGTAATTGTACTTTTATTATGTGTATTTCCAATATTAATTATATACAGGGTGAATAGGATATTTGACGATACAGATAAGTTTGAAAAGAAAAGAATGATGATTCTTGATTGCTAGAAAAAGGTGTTTGTAAAAAGAAGAACACGCATAGAAAAATATAAGTTAACGTTAGGAACATTAGATAAAAATCAAAATGCAATAATATGTAAGAAATATTTTGACTTTATGCCACAGTTAAATGATGATTATGAGCTTATTTTGTACAAGGGTAAACCTATAGATGTTGCGAAGTTTAAATGTGTGAGTTAAAAGATTGCTTATGGTGTGTGGGATTAGTATATAGAACATATTGCAAGAAAAACGAAGAGTGAATAATATTACTACTCACTCTGGATTCGCTTTATCAATAAAAAAATTAAATATATAATTCCAATTGTCGCTATCGTAATAATTCCCGAATACAGGTAATTTGCCCTTATTGCAATCATTCCTATATGTCCGAAATGGGTGATTGTGCCTATTATTGCACGATAAACAGGTCCGTGGAGGCATAGAATTATCATGGCTGCACGACCTATTTGTTGTATGGAAGTTTTAAGAATATGGCTGTTGGATATAAGCATGGACAGAAAAATACATGCCATACATCCGATTGTGGCAGTAATGAACCAGATACCTCTTGTCTGTGTAAGTCTGCCAGAGGTAAATATACTTGCCGCGAATAATATTATAGTTACGATAACCTGTTTAATAATAGATAAGTTTAGCTTATCTGTGATATTCAGGTGTGATGCAGCATCGCCTAACATTACGAACAATGTATATTTGAAAATCTTATCAATTCCCCAAAGCATAGGTTTAAATGGCACAAAAATATAGATAAGTGTAAGTACAATGATAAAAGTATATCCAAGCTTTTTGTTTGATAAATTGCTAATTATATTATAGGTTACCATAGTAATAAAAAAGCAGGGAAGAAACCATAATGGTATATTGAATTGAAGAGTCTCATACTGCCCTTTAAGTAAGCCTGTAAATCCTTGCATAAATGATATACCGATATCCTTAAAATGTCTTTCGACAAAATACCAATATATTAATGTAAGCAAGCCATATGCGAAATATGGTATTAGAATTGTATAGGCTCTGTGCTTGATATCTTCCCATATGTTCTTCTTTTTGTAGACAAAGCCAGCAGCAAAAAAGAATATCGCCATGTGGAATGAATAAATCCATCTGTAGCTGCTATCAGAATAACATATATGTCCAAATACCATTAATATTATTCCTATGCCTCTTAATATATCTAGCCACTCGATTCTTTTTTTGCTGCTGTTAATCATGTCTTTAGTCCTCAAAACAATATAGGTTTTATTCTCTGTATTATAACACAGATATTTTATTTGTTCATAACATTATCTAATATATCGGTCTGATTTTCTGAAAAAATTCAAGTGCCTCAGCCTTTTCCTTCTCCTCATCTATTCCGCACAGCACACCATTTTCATAGACAATATTGCCCTGTATCATAGTCATGTAAACCGGACGCATATAGCCGACTGTGCAGAGAAAAGCTTCGGGATCATCGTAGGCTCCGACATAGTCCAGATTATCAACATCTACCATAAATAAATCTGCGGCTTTGTCCTCCTCAAGACTTCCTATATACTTGTCCATGCCAAGTATTTTTGCACCGCCAAGCGTAGCTATTTCAAGCAGCTTTGCGGCAGAAGGTGCTTCCTTGCTGCTGCGGAGTCTGTGCAGTAAAAATGCAACACGGAGTTCTTCGAGCATATTAGAGCCATCATTGCTTGCACTTCCATCCACGGCAAGGCTGAGAGGAACGCCAAGCTTAACCATTTCACTAACACGACAGATGCCGGATGACAGCTTCATATTAGATATAGGACAATGGGCAATACCGGTTTGGGAAGCTGCAAGCTCCTTTAATTCCTCATCGTTAAAATGAATACCGTGTGCGTACCAGGTGTCATTTCCAAATACACCTGTTTCCTTGGCAAATTCCAATGGACGCATGCCATATACTTCCTCACAGAAACGCTCCTCGTCTAAAGTTTCACATAAATGAGTGTGCAGCTTAACCTTCTTTGAACGGGCGAGCTTTGCTGATTCTGTCATTGTATCCCAGTCTACCGTAAAAGGAGAGCATGGGGCAACAACAACCTTATGATAGGTAAAGTCTGACTCGTCATTGAAGGCATCTATTATATCGGCAGTTGTATCGAGATAACGGGATAATGACTCAACTATAGGTGCGGGTGCCATGCCTCCTCTGTCCTGACCTCTTGTTATTCCACCACGACCACATACATACCTTATACCCAGCTTATCAGTTGCGTGAAACTGACTTTCTATAAGTGGAAGTGGTTCATATGGATATGAATACTGATGGTCAAAAACTGTAGTACATCCATATTTTACAAGCTCGCCAGCGGAAACAAGAGCACTGTAATACATGAAATCAGGATTGACCTTGGACAGTACATCAAATACAATAGTCAGCCACTCAAAAAGCTCCATGTTCTGAGCTGCCGGAATATTCCGCGCAAATGACTGCATAAAGTGGTGATGTGTATTTACAAGTCCGGGATATACAATCTTGCCTGAGGCATCAATTATCTTGTCGGCAGGCATATCGAGGTCATAACCAACCTTTTTAATTATTCCATCTTCTATATAGAGAGAATTCGGATAAAAAAAGTTGCTGCTGTTACCCCTCCTTTCTTCAGAACTTTTAGTCTGTTTTGATGAGCAGGTAACGACAGCAACTGCATTTTTAATTAATATGTTCATAATGAAAACCTCCTTATAAGTTGATGTTTATATTGAAGTTTCCGCTGGAATGTCCATAATGTATCACAAAATTAAGTGTATGTCCATACAAACAACACCTATAAATGCATAAACTTAATAAAATTAAATTTTGCGGTAGAGATATTAAAAATGAAAAAGTCAAACATAAAAATTTATACTCAAAATTTTTTCTAACGTATTCTTAATTGACAATCGACATATATCGTCATAAAATGCAACACAACAAAAGCCCGACGGGGTGAATAAATAATTACCAATGCAGTTTGCCTACATAACCTGCACTTCAAAACGGCATGTTTAGAAGTGTGTGTGTAAGGCATTTTTTAATTAGGAGGGAAGTGAAAGTTATGTCAGATAATTTTGTTATAACCATCGCGAGAGGGTTTGGTAGCGGAGGAAAAGAGATAGCTTCAGCAGTTGCAAAGGATATGGGAATCCATTGTTACGAAAACCGTATTCTTACATTGGCATCTGAGAAGAGTGGTCTTGACCGAAGCAGATTCCTTCACGCTGATGAAAAGCTCTCCGGGAGCAAGCTGATTAATACGCTTAGGGATTTGCCGCGAACAATGAATCCCAAGGCAGAGGACAGAGGCTTTAAGTCGAACAACCAGTTGTTCTACTATCAGGCAGAGATTATTAAGGAGCTGGCAGCTACAGAGTCATGCGTGATAGTTGGTAAGTGTGCAGACTTCATATTAAAGGATATGCCTCATGTCTACAGCTTCTATATAGAAGCACCGAGAGCCTATTGCCTGCCTCGTATTATGAAGAAGATGAACATCTCCGAGACCGAGGCGCATCGGCTGATATCTAAGACAGATAAGTACAGGGCAGATTATTACAAATATTATACCGGTGGAAATTATTGGACTAACCCGGTTAATTACGACCTGACACTTAACAGTGCCCGTGTAGGTGAGCAAAATTGCATTGAACTTATTAAGGAATATGTAAAGCACCGTGAAGCGGAGTACAAGAAGTTGTAGATAGCAAAAGCAAATTACCTACAGGAGGATGGAAGATATGGGTGAAGTGATTTTAAAGGTTGAAAACCTTCGGAAGGTATTCGGAGATTTTGTAGCCAACGATGGAATCAGCTTCGAGGTGGAAAAGGGTAAGATATATGCACTCGCCGGAGAAAATGGTGCCGGCAAGAGTACACTGATGAAGATGCTTTACGGAGTCTACAAAATCGATGGAGGAAAGATATACATTGATGGTGAGGAGATGACAAAATACAATCCTACCATTGCCAGAGAAAAAGGATTTGGTATGGTGTTTCAGGATTTTCGTCTGATACCTGCATTTACAGCACTTGAAAATGTATTCCTATCGACTGAAGGAACAGGATTTTATTTTGATAAGAAAACATTGAGAAGTAAAATGATTGCTCTGTCTGAGAAGTACGGATTGTCAATGAATGTTGATGAGTATGTATGGCGTATGGATTTAGGACAGAGACAGCACATAGAGATTTTAAAGGTTCTTATGAATGATAACTGTAGAATTCTTATATTTGATGAGCCTACCAGCGTGCTTGCACCAAATGAGATTGCTTCTTTCTTAGAGCTTCTCAAGGTGTTCCGCGATAATGGATTTGCAATACTTCTTATTACACATAAGATACATGAGATTGTCGAGGTCGCAGATGTAGTTCACATCCTTAGAAAGGGAGTTTTAACACATACCTTCTATAAAGAAGATGGCTTGGTTGAGGATGACATCGTTGCTGAGATGATAGGAAAGGGCGAGGACAGTGCAACCGGAAATGACCTGATGAAGATTCAGGGTGCATTTACAGGTAAGGCGTCAACAGAAGAATTTAAAGAGCCTGTGGTTGTCGGAAAGAATATGACAATTAAGGATGATTACGGACGAATGATTATCTATAATTCAAACCTTGAGGTTTCACCGGGAATGATACTTGGTGTTGCAGGTATCTCCGGAAATGGACAGAGAGAGCTGACAGAGGCTCTATATGGTATCAGAGAGGTGAGCAGTGGAACTCTTACTTTAAATGGCGAGGATATAGCTAACAAGAATATAAATGAGCATTTAAAGAGAGGAATAAGAATATTGTCCGAGGATCCTATCAGAGATAACTTAGTTCCGGATTATACAGTATTACAGCACATGGCGATATCAGGCTTTAACTATAAGAAGAAGGGACTGAATATTGACTGGCATGATGTAAGAAAACAGTTTGATGAGTGTGAGGATATCAAGGACCTTAATGTTCCTGCACCTGACAGAAGAGCTGAGAAGCTGTCAGGAGGTAACATACAGAGAATGGCATTTGCGAGAGCAGTTATCGCTCATCCAAGCCTGCTTATAGCAAGTTATCCGAGCCGTGGACTTGATATAGCTACGGTGGGAGCTGTCCACGATACACTGAACAGGCTTAAGAAGGAAGGTACAGCTATAGTATTTATCTCAGAGGACTTAAATGAGCTGTTCACCATGTCGGACCGTCTGGTGGTTCTCTCAGAGAACTGTATAAACGGACCGTACAAGCCGGAAGAATTTGATGCACAGAAGATTGGTGAGATTATGTTGAAGGGAGCGAAGGAATAATGGATGAAAGATTAACGAAAGTACGCAGCTTTTTGCTTCGGTTCCTTATAGGAGTTGTTGTTTCATTTGGAATATTCTCGATATTCCTGTTGACACAGAAACAGAATCCACTGGATGTATATAAGGCGCTGATAACAGGCTTTACAACAAGTAAATACAATGTCGGTGAGATATGGGTTAAGATGACACCTATTCTTATTGCCGGAATGGCAGCACTTATTCCTGCCAAGGTTGGTCTTTGCAACTGTGGTGGTGAAGGTCAGCTTATAGCCGGAGCACTTGTCGCAAATATAACCGGTGTTTATATTTGTACAGACTGGCCATCATATCTTGGTATTCCATTTATGATGCTTATGGCAACTCTTGGCGGAGCACTCTGGGGAGCAATTCCTCTGTTTTGTAAGATGAAGCTTAACATGAATGAGACGCTTACAACACTTCTTATGAATTACATTATGACAAGGCTGGTTGCTTATCTTGTATTTGGTCCTATCAAGGATGTAAATGGTAACAATTATCCTATGTCAGCAAGAATACCGGAACAGTTGAGAATGCCATCATTCGCCGGTTCAAGAGCAAACTTTACTATATTTATAGCGATTGCACTTGCAATTCTCGTATGGTTCTTCTTCAACAAGACAGAGGTTGGATTTAAGATGCAGGCGATTGGTGGAAATGAGAGAGCCGCACAGTTCGCTGGATATAACGTTAAGAAGATACAGATTATATCATTTCTTATTGCAGCTGGTTTAAGTGGTCTTGCAGGTGGTTTTGTAATGAGCAGCGTTGAGTTCCAGATGCGTGAGGCAACAGCAAGCGGACTTGGTTTCATGGGCTTCCTTGCAACAGGTATTGTTGGAGACAATCCCCTTCTTGCTATTCCTTCAAGCCTTATGCTTGCAGCACTTAGTGCGAGTGGTACAACACTTGAGCTTTCAACCGGACTTAGAGCCGCAGCATCAACAATATTTATGTCAATTATCCTGTTGACTATATTTGCACTTGGAAAAAGGAGGAAATCATAATGGACTTATTATCAAATTTCTTATTAAATACGATACGTTCAGGAACCCCGATTATATATGCACTTATAGGAGACCTGATAGGTCAGAGAGCAGGACACATAAGCCTTAGTGTTGAGGGTGCCATGCTGATGGGATGTTGTATGGGCTTCACAACCTGTTATTACACAGGAAGTCTGCCACTTGCAATTTTGGTTTCAATGGTTGCCGGTGCAATAATTGGATTTTTGCAGGTTCACTTCAATATCAGATTTGGTGCAAATATGTTCTCACTTGCACTTGCGCTTAACTATTTTGCAACATCAATCACAACCTATTTTGGAGCACCTATGGTAAGTGCTTCAATAAAGGGATTTTCAAGAATAGCAATTCCTGGTTTATCAGCAATTCCTGTAATAGGTGATGCATTGTTCAATCAGGATATACTTACATACTTTACATATCTGCTTCCTGTTATAGCACATTTTGTACTGTTCAAGACTAAGCTTGGAGTAGCCTTAAGGTCAGCAGGTGAGGTTCATCAGGTTGCAGTAGCTTATGGTTATAATGTAAAGCATTTGAAATACGGTGCGGTTATGGTGGCAGGTATGCTCGCAGCCATCGGTGGTTGCCAGCTATCCTGTGCATATACAATGACTTGGACAGCAGAGATGTCCGGTGGACGAGGCTTCATTGCTTCAGCACTTGTAATCCTCTGCTCATGGAAGCCACTTAGAGCATATTTTGCAGCTTATATGTTTGGAGCAGCACAGGCACTTCAGATATTATTCCAGCTCCTTGTTGTGCCAATACCTACAAACATAGTAACTATGGCTCCTTATGTTGTTACTATCGTAGCTTTGGCATTCATATCTCTTAACAAGAATCCGACTATGCCGGAGGAGCTTAAGAAGATTGGCAGACCACTTGAGATTATGAACTGACGATATTATCAGCCAAGGCTGTTAATATATAACCCCACATTTTTATGAAAGAGAGGTAATGATTATGAAGAAATTGAAGAAGTTTATTGCAGCATGTCTTATGGGCGTGATGTGCATGGCGACACTCGCAGGTTGTGGAGACAGTAAGAGCGATAGCACTACAGGTACATCGACATCATCTGGAAGTGCTTCCGCATCAGATGCTACAGGTGATACAAGCGCACCGGGATATGGGGCAACTAAGATAGGCGTTATTCTGGTAGGTACCAGAGATGATTATGGTTATAATCAGGGACTTTATAACTGCTGTGTACAGATGGGCGAGGATCTTGGTGTAGAGGTTCTCATCAAGGAGAGCGTACCTGAGGACAGCTCATCACAGGCTGTAATGGAGCAGCTTATCGCACAGGGCTGTAAGATAATATATGCAACATCTTATGGCCATAGAGAGTATGCAGAGTTAGTTGCGGCAGAGCATCCGGAGGTTGCTTTCTATGTAACAAACTCAACAGGTGAGGATATGGATAATATCTGTGTATTTACACAGAATGCATGGGATGCAGCTTATATCAACGGTGTCTGTGCAGGTCTTATGACTAAGACAAATCAGGTTGGATATATCGGTTCCTTCCAGATTCCAACAGTCATCTCATCTATGAATGCATTTACACTTGGTGCTCAGTCAGTTAATCCAGATGTAACAGTTCACGCAGTATTTACAGGTTCTTGGTCAGATGTTGGATTACAGACAAATGCAGTTAATGGTATGGCTTCACAGAATATAGATGTTATCGCACAGTTTCAGGATTACACAAAGACAATCGTAGAGATGTGTGAGGCAGCAGGAATTTATACAGTTGGTTACCATGTAGACACTTCAGACCTTGCACCTAACACATTTATTATTGGTGAGGAAGATATCTTCGTAAGACATGAGCAGGTATTTCAGGATGCTATAGATGGTAAGTTCACAAGTGGTGAGATTCGTGGAGGTATCGCTGAGGAAATGGTTTCTGTAACAGACATGGGTTCAGTAGTTCCTGATGATGTTAAGGCAAAGGTAAATGAGGTATATGACGAGATGGCATCAGGTAAGCTCGCACCATTTGAGGGACCTATCTATAAGCAGGATGGAACAATAGCTTACGAGGAAGGCTATATTCCAAGCGTAGAAGAAGTTGATGGTATGGATTTCTTTGTTGATGGTGTTGTCGGTACAGACAATTAGTTATAAGAGGAGGTAGTTGTTTGAGTGCGTTAGTTTTAGTTCTGTGTGTGCTTTGCTACTTTGTGGCAAATATTTATCAGAATAAATTTTCAGCCACCCTGGAAAACAGAATCTTTCCTATGAATTGCTTTCAGATGCTGTGGATGGCAATGGCAATAGCAGCATTTGCGGTATTTGAGCTTTTGACGGATGGATTCCAGTTTTCCACAACTACGATAACATATGGTATGGTTGCCGGAGTTACTACATTACTTGGAAGCCTGTGTCTCCTTGGAGCATTATCCAAGGGACCGCTTTCACTTACAATATTAATATTCTCAATGTATGTAGTTGTACCTCCGGTGCTAGCCATGACTTTTCTTGGTGAAAAGGCAACCATTTGTCAGTTGATTGGAATTGTTCTTATAATTATTGTTATCATTCTCAGTAATTATAATAAGGACGAGAGCGGTAAGAAATATAGCAGAGTGTGGTGGCTTCTTTGCATAGGAAGTGTTATATTTACCGGTCTTAGCAATTATCTGGCTAAGGTTCACCAGACAAAGCTCCCCGGACTTGAGCAGAGGGAGTATGCGATTGTAAGCTACAGTGTAGCGATAGTGATAGCATTTATATTTTCAAGGATATCTAAGAAAAAGGAAGCTGACAGAGAGAAATATGTTTTTCATGCAAAGACATTTTTACTTCCTGCTGTAGTGGTAGCACTTACACAGGGCGGTGCAAATCTATGCAACCTGTATAATGCGTCAAAGCTTCCAGCCATAGTGCTTTATCCTGTAACACAGCTTTCGACACTGTTGCTGACTATGGTTTATGGAATTATTTTTTTGAAAGAAAAAATGAGTAAGCTTACGGCTGTCTGCCTTACACTTGGCGCAGCGGCTATCGTGCTTATGAATTTCTAGGAACATAAATTACCCAAAATAATATGTATTTGAGAGGAAGTATGTGTCATGGATATTTACAGAGGAAACATCGTGTTTACCAAAGATAAAGACACATTCCAAATCTATGAGCATGGTTATATTGTTGTAGACTCAGATGGAATCATAGAGGATGTATATGCCGAACTTCCAATAGAATACACAGATATAAAGGTCAAAGATTATGGTGAGTGTCTGATAATACCGGGATTTACGGATTTGCATATGCATCCAAACCAGTATCCCAATATAGGACTTGGATATGATATGGAGCTTATGCCGTGGATAGAGACCTACGCAACACCTTGTATAGAGTATTTTAGGACAAGGGAGGATACGGTTAAGATATGGTCAGCATTTATTACAGACCTGTGGAGATATGGAATAACAAGGTCGGTGCAGTTTGGTCCGCTTGACTATGAATCAACAGATGTGCTGTTTGACATGATGATTAAGTCGGGGCTTTCCTGTTATCTGGGAAAGAATCACACGGATTATAAAAAAGACAGGCATGAGACGGAGACAACGGAGGAATCCAAGGAAGCTGCCATGCGTCTTTATGAAAAATGGGAAGGCAAAAGTAAGCTTGTGCATTACATTTTAACACCTTCGTTTGCTCCCGGATGTACACCGGAGCTTATGAGATGGGTTGGTGAGACAGCAAGAAAGTACAAGCTTCCTGTGCAGTCGCATTTGGATGAAAACCGCACTGAGGTAAAGATGGTTAAGGAACGATTTCCTTACAGCAGAAATTATTCAGATGTATATGTGAAGAGCGATATGTTCGGAAATGGAATAAAAACCATAATGGCACATTGCATACATACAACTGAGGATGAGATACAGCTTTTAAGAGATTCTGACATATATGTGGCTCACTGTGTACACTCTAATTTTGATTTGGCAAGCGGTATTATGCCGCTAAGACGTTATCTTGATGAAGGTATAAAGGTTGGACTTGGAAGTGATATATCAGGCGGTCACACTATGAATATGATGGATATTATGAGAACCACCATAGAGGCATCAAAGTACTATTTTGTAAAGGAAGGAAAGAAGCCGGTTACGATAAGTGAGGCATTTTACCTTGCGACTAAGGGCGGCGGAAGCTTCTTTGGAAAGGTTGGAAGCTTTGAGTCTGGATATACCTTTGATGCACTTGTTGTAAATGATGACGCATTTCCGGATATGAGAAATGCAAGCATCGCCGAGCGTATAGAGCGATTTATATACAATGGTGATGACAGGCAGATAAAGGTCAGATTTTGTGATGGGGTAGAGCTTGCAAAACCTGATTTTAAGTAGCGTTTATGAAATATGCTGTAAGGAGATAATAACAATGATTTGGGTAGAAATAAAATAATTAAAGGTACATTTGTATACACAACTGATAAGGATAGCTTTGACATAGTCGAGAACGGGTATATAAAGCTTGACGAAAATGGCAGGATAACAGATGTGATGGATGTAATTTCCGAGGGAAAGCTTGAGAAAATGCGTGAGGAATATGAGGTTATAGATTACACTGGAAAGCTTATTATTCCGGCATTCACGGATTTGCATATGCACCCCTTCCAATATCCTCTTGTTGGAAATGGCTATGACAAGGAGCTTCTTCCGTGGTGCAGATTATATTGCGGACCGGTGGAGGAGTTAAGCTTAAATCCCGATTTTGCTAGAAAAACATGTAAGCTTGTCATGGATGAGCTAAAGAAATATGGTTTGCTTCATGCAGTTATGTTTCCGACTATGGAATATGACAATATAGTCACTCTGTTTGAGGAGGCAGAAAAGTCCGGCTTATATGTCTATGCAGGAAAAAGTCAGGATGATATGCCGTTATTTGACAGGGAGGCTTACGAGACAACAGAGCAGTCAATGGAAAATGCTATCTTGCTTGCAAAGCGTTATGCAGATAATGACAAGGTTAAATATATGTTTGTCACAGGCTGGTCGTTAGATGCTAGTGACGAGCTTATGCTCAGGATAGGAAGAGCTGCGAGAGAGTACAACATGGGATTTCACAGTCACCTTGATGAAAACAGAACCGAGGTAAAATGGGTTCTGGAGCGTCATCCAGATTGTGAGACATACGCAGACACATACAATAAAAACCATGTCTTTGGTGAGGATGTGAAAACGGTTATGGCACATTGTATTCATACCACTGAGCACGAGATAGAGCTTCTTAGGGATAATCAGGTATATGTGGCTCATTGTCCTCACTCTAATTTTAATCTTGCAAGCGGTGTGATGAGACTTAGGAGATATCTTGACTGTGGTATAAAGGTCGGGCTTGGAAGTGATATATCTGCCGGACACACTCTGAATATGTTTGACATAATGAGAAATGCAATAGAGGCATCAAAGATATATTACGTCACAGAAGGGCTTAAGCCTGTTACAGGAAGCGAAGCATTTTACCTTGCGACTAAGAGTGGCGGAAGCTTCTTTGGAATGAGAGGAAGCTTTGAAAAAGGCTATCAGTTTGATGCATTGGTGCTTGAGGATTCCTTCTGGCAGTCCATCAATTCTGTTAGTACAAAGGAAAGAATAGAGCGAATGATTTATCGCGGTGATGACAGAAATATAGTACACAGATATCTGGACGGGGAGGAAATATAAGGAGGTAGAAAGATGAAGGTCGTATTGCTTGCCGGAGGATTCGGTAC
>CAVELH010000068.1:0-12172 GCA_963616385.1 bacterium
ATATAGTAATCTGCCCCCAGATTAAATGCCATGCTTATTATCCTTGGTGAACCTACTGTCGACAGGAATATAACCTTAGTGTCACTAAGCTCCTCATTAGCTCTTATCTGTTCCACTACCTCAAGCCCATCTACATTAGTTATAAATACATCAAGCAATAAAACATCTGGCTTGTATTTACAAACTAAATCATATACCTCACTGCCGTCATCGGTCTCATATAAAATATCAAATTCCCCTCTTTGTGCCTGTAATTGCCTTGATAGCATTTCGTAGCCGGAATCAGCAATTACAACCCGAACTTCCCGTTCTGTCATAATCTCTCTCCTTCTTGCTACATCTCCATGTCAATCAATTCAACCATATGGAGATGATATAATTTTCAAATTTCATTGTCAAGCTAAAATACGTTAATTTTTTACATAAATATCAATTTTTTATCGACATTTTTTTCTTAGGCACTCTTCATTTTTGCGTCCAATCTTATCTTATCAGCTATTAATGCTATAAATTCTGAATTAGTAGGCTTAGTTCTTCCGTTGTTCATTGAATATCCAAATAACTCATTTATAGTATCGGTCTTGCCTCTCCCCCAGGCAACCTCAATAGCATGTCTTATTGCACGCTCAACTCTTGATGGAGTTGTATTGTATTCCTTAGCTATGGAAGGATATAGCTGCTTTGTAATCGAATCTAATATATCCATATCCATTACTGCCATCATAATTGAACTTCTCAAATACTGATATCCCTTTATATGAGCCGGAACGCCTATCTCATGTATAATATCCGTAACAACTACCTCAAGCTCATTTTCATCTGTCTTGTCCTTATCCTCAGGCTGGTATATCCTTACGTCCTTGCCCCTGCTCTTTGATGTTATGCTCACCTCCTTAGCAAGCTCTTCTACACTAAGCTTATCCGGAAGCATATTTACATATATATTACTCATTTTTCCCTTACATATTGCCTCCGCAAACCTTAGCTGGCTTGAGTTTCCCTCAACTATGAATTTATATCCTTTGTTCCCCAACTGATTTATCTCATCCATAACCGCTATTCCATCTTTATTTGGAAGAAGTAAATCAAGAATAATTACATCAGGTGAATTTAACTTAATTGCATTTACAGCATTTGCGCCATCTGATATGCATCCACATACCTCTATATCGCCCTGATGTTCCAATATTCTTTTCATGTCTACAGCACTCTTGTTATCATGCTTTATGATAAGTACCTTTGTCCTCATAAAATCCTCCCCTTCTTCAACAATATATTCTTTTATTGTTCCATGTCATTATAAATTCAAGATTTTATGAGGGCAATACATAAACATACGCAAGTTGCGACAGTAGATATTGACAGCATTTTCTGGCATTTTATGCTATATTTTTTTCGACATCGCTAATCCTGTTTTTTCGATTTACTTATCAACAAATTACTAACCTTTTATTAACCGTCATAGCACTTTTTAAGTGTCCTTCCTCAATATATTCAAATACTCCTCATACGCAAATACTCTATTTCTGGCAGCATTTGTTGTTTCATGCAAAACACCAAGCTCCACAAGTTTTTTAACAGCTGTAGACGCAGTATTATAACTAACCCCTAATTCCTTTGCAGTTTTCTTAATATCAATAATTGGATATTGTTCAATGTAATTAAATACTGCCCGTAAATTATCTTTACTTCTGGTTGTCTTAGGAAGTCTTTCTATATTTGTATCGTGTAACGCAGAAAGCTGCTGAATCGTTTTCAAAGAATCTGTTGCTGCTTTGCTTACTGCCTCCAAAAAGAATTTTATCCATTGTTCATAGTTTCCGCTTCTTCTAACTTCACTAATTCGATCATAATATTCTATCTGATTCTTTTTTAAAAAATATGATATATAAATCACTGGTTTTGCAAGCAATCCCTGTTCCATTAAATAAAGCAGAATCAAAAGTCTTCCAATTCTTCCGTTTCCATCCAAAAAAGGATGGATTGTTTCAAACTGATAATGAATTAACGCAACCCTGATTAATGGATCATATTCAACATTCTCATTAATATATTTCTCCAAGTCAGACATCGCATTTTTCATATCATCCACATTCGGTGGAATATACCTTGCCTCCTTTATTGAGCAGTTCGCAGGGCCAATCCAATTTTGAGAAATTCTGAATTCACCCGGAGTTTTATCCTGTCCGCGAACTCCTTCCATTAACACTCCGTGTATTTCACGTATCAATCGGCAACATAAAGGAAAGCTTTCAAGGCGCTTTAATGCATATTGCGTTGCTTTAACATAATTAATGACGTCCGAAACATCCAAGTTTACATTTGCTTCAACTTCCGGATCAAGCACATCATCAAGAGTACATTGTGTACCTTCTATTTGCGAAGAAATTAACGCTTCCTTTCTAACGTACATTGATATAAACAAATCTGCATTTAATATTAACTGTGATGCAGTGTCAAGTTTTACAAGTTGTTTATTTGCATCTATCAAAAGTCTTACTATCTCCTCGTCAATTTTAATTTCAGGTATCGGCGGCAACGCATTTGGTTTGAAAGATTTGTAAGCAGCCTCCCCCATTAAATTTTCTATATAGATTCCTGCCCGATTCATACTTTTCACCTCTTTTTGAAATAAGTATATTTATTATAACCATCTTATTTCAAAAAGTCACCATGTTTTTGAAATAAAAGTATTTATTTTTACTTATTATTTCATTTTATAATTACTTTAATTACTCTCTAACATGTTTTCCACAAAAATCCCATAACCATTAGTTGAATCTCTAAGAAAAACATGTGTGACCGCCCCTAAAAGCTTACCATCCTGTATTATCGGAGTACCACTCATTCCCTGCACAATCCCTCCGGTAATTCCAAGCAGTCTTTCGTCTGTAACCTTTATTTCAAGGCTTTTTCCATCTGCCATATCGCTTAAATCAATATCAGTAATCTCAACCTCGTAATAATCTGCCACTCCCGAAACCGCAGACAGAAGATAAGCTTTTCCAAGGTGTGCCTCCTCCTTTTTTGCGACAGGAATCCACTCCCCACTCATAAGATTGTCTGAGCCATGCTTAGTCATATATCCCTGTATTCCACATGAGGAGTTATTATTAATTCTTCCAACTATATGCTCTCCTGAATAGTCGATTATGCCCTCTAATCTGCCCGGATTATTGCCCGAAGGTTTTACAACATTTATCAGGTTGGCATCATATATCGCTCCGTCTGATATGGAAAATGCTACACCAGTATCATTGTCATTTATACTGTGTCCCAATGCTCCAAAACCATTCTCGTCAATATACGTCAGTGTTCCTATTCCGGATATATCATCCTTAACCCATAAACCTAACATATAGTTTCCCTTTTCATTTAATACCGGCGTTGCCATTACATTAAGCTCTTCTTCGCCGCGCACAATGCCAATAGAAAGCTCACCGCCATTACTTTCTTCGACCAGTTCTATCAAATCATTCTTATCTTCAACTAAATTCCCATTTATTGATACAATATAATCTCCCTGATTAAGCTTTCCTGCACATGGGGATAATTTCTCCCCATTCTTCGACATTATTTCGCTTGTATTTATAACCATAACACCATCTGTTTTGACATATATTCCTATCGGAGTGCCACAGGGAATAACCATCCTAACATCCTCAAAGTTTCCCTCACACTCCTCATTAGATACCTCCTCCGCAAGCACACTCTTATTTTCGCTTTTGGAAACAACATTCTTATTATATGCAAAATACATCAGGGTACAGATTAATGTCAGTAATGCAACAAGAAAAATTCTGTATCTTTCCTTACACATCTGTTCTTCCTCCCATATATCATAAGTTCTTTTTATATAAAATTTTCGTTAAAAAAAGAGTACACGCTAATTCCATGTACTCTTATTATCCTTATTTCCAGAAAAGATAATCAGTATATTTTTGTTCGTTCTGCCAATCCTTTCATTTCTCTTGCACTTGCTATCGTGTTGTCAGTTATCTCAACTCCGCCTAACAGCCTTGCAATTTCAACTACTTCCTCTTCATCTGACAGACGTTTGATGCTGGAAATTGTTTTATTATTTTCCACATTTTTCTCAATTATGTAATGTGTATCTGCCATGGCAGCTATCTGTGGAAGATGTGTAATACATATAACCTGATGATTCTTAGATATTACTGCCATCTTCTCAGCAACCTTCTGTGCTGTTCTTCCACTTATACCAACATCTATCTCGTCAAATACGAGTGTTGGCGTATCATCCTCGTACGCAAGGCTTGACTTTAATGCAAGCATTACTCTTGATAATTCACCACCGGATGCAACCTCATAAAGTGGTCTCATAGGCTCACCGACATTGGTAGATATCATAAAATATGCTATATCTCTTCCATTTGCAGTATAATGGTCATTTTGTTCAAATTTCATATCAAACATAACCGTCATAAAGTTAAGCTCCATAAGAGAAGCCTTAAGCATCTCGGTAAGCTTTTGTGCAGCAGCCTTTCTGCTCTCTGTAAGCTCTAAGCTTGCCACATCAAGCTTTTTTTCTGTAAGCTTAAGCTTTTGTAAAAGCTCCGCCCTATATTCCTCATAGCTCACAAGCTTATTATATTCTTCCTCATATTCATCACAGGTATGTAAGATATCCTCTATTGTCCTGCCATATTTTAATTTTAATGAATTAATTAAATTTAATCTCTCTTCTATCTCAGAAAAAGACTGCTCATCAAATGTCATATCTTCCATATAATGGCTTATCTCACGATTGAAATCATTCAACATTCCATCTATATCCTGAAGCATATCATATGAACCCTTCAAATCCTCATCCATCTCTGAAGCTCTGGCAAGCTGCTGTACAAGATGTCCCATTATTTCACCAACAGAATTGTTATTATCATACCCTGTCATGCTGTATATCTCATCCATAATGGATAATATTTCCTTTGAATTAAGTGCCTTTTTATAGCTGCTCTCAAGAGTTTCATCTTCTCCTGTCTTTAAATCAGAAGCCTTTATCTCCTTTATCTGGTAATCGAGGAAATCCATTCTCTTGTTCTTCTCAGCCTCATCCATAGAATTGGTCTCAAGCTCTTTTTTTATGTCAGTGTATTCAGTATACAGTTCCCTTACCAATGCTTTTTTATCAGCTATAGCATTTCCGCCAAAATGGTCTAAAATGACAAGGTGCTTATCTGCCTTTAATAAGGTCTGCTGCTCATGCTGTGCATGAAGGTCTATAAGCAAAGCTGCTATCTCCTTTAACCTTGCTGTTGTGACCGTTGTGTCATTAACTCTGTTCACTGTCCTTCCTGACGATGATAATCTACGGCTTATCACCAATTCACCATCACTAAATGGAATCTCAAATTCAAGCAGCTTCTCCTTAATATGCTCCTGATTTACAAAAAATGTAAGCTCAACCAAACCATCACTATCGCTGTCTCTTAACAGCTCCTTATTAAATTTACCGCCAAGACATATTCCAAGAGAGCCTATTATTATAGATTTTCCGGCACCGGTTTCACCGGTAAGAATATTAAGTCCATCCTCGAACTCTACATCTATCTCGTCAATCAATGCTATATTTTTAATATGCATATTTTGCAACATGTTTTATCTCTCCTATTATTTTCTCTGCCATCTGTGAATGTTTTATAGCAACAAACAATGTATCGTCACCGGCAATACATCCAACTATTCCATCTATGTCAAGCTTGTCAAATGCCGCACCAACTGCCATAGCCATTCCCGAAACAGTCTTTACAACAATTATATTCTCTGCCTGCTCAAGAGAAACTATGCAATTCTCAAGAACCTGTGCATATGAACCGGTATTCGCAGTGTCCGCAGATGCATTCCCAACGACATATCTTCTCTTATTTCCATCATATGTCACTTTTTTAAGGTTAAGCTCTCTTATATCTCTTGATATTGTCGCCTGAGTTGTTACAACTCCCTGAGCTGACAGCTTAGCCATAAGCTCTTCCTGAGTCTCTATGGCATACTCATTAATTATTCTGACTATCTCCCGCTGTCTCGCCTGTTTCATACTGTAATCCTCCTATTTTATCACGCAAAACGCTATAAAAATTCAAATCATATAGCTTTATCAGGCTAACTGACCTGCACGAAGCTACCACATTAACCTCATCTCCGGCAGAAAGCTCCATGTTATTCATTCCGTCAAATGATACTATCGCCTCAGTGTCCTGAGTCTTTCTCTTCTTAACTATCTCTATTCTTATCTTATCTGAGCTGTCAAACACAATACTCTTAGCTGTAAGCGAATGTGGTGAAATCGGCGTTACAACTATAACCTTAGACTTAGGGCTAACGATAGGTCCGCCAGCCGACAGATTATATCCTGTAGAGCCTGTAGGTGTGGCAACTATAACTCCGTCAGCCTCGTAGGTATCTAAAAGCTGCTCATTTACATAAATATTTAGTCCTATGATTCTTGAAAATCCTGCTCTTGTAATTACAACGTCATTTAAAGAATGGAAGGTGCTGTCATTGACACTTCCCTCAATCATCATTCTTCGCTCTAATTTATAATCATCTTCGATAAGTCTGTCTATAGCCTTCTTGACATTAGACTTCTCAATCTCTGTCAAAAATCCAAGAGTTCCAAGGTTCACACCAAGAAGTGGTATGTCATGCCCGCACAGACTGTGAACCGCCCTAAGCATAGTTCCATCTCCGCCAAGAACTATGACAGCCTCTATGTCTTTCAGATATTTTTCCTTTATGTAGTTGCCATTATAATGATTCTCATCACATATAATAACCGAGGTTGCCCCACACTCCATTATATATTTGTGAATCATATTGCTAAACTCAAGATTAATGTCCTTGTCCGTATTGGCAAGTATCAAAAAATGCTTCATATCTACTCATCCTTGTTTAGAGTGCTGTGAGATTTCTCCACAACCTCCAATATATCCTGCTTAGTTATAGGCTTCCAATTCTCTGCATATGTCTTGTCCTTAGACATATATAACAAATACTCTATATTCCCCTCAGGTCCTTTGACCGGTGAAAATGTAAGTGCCAGCGGATATAGCTCTATCTCTCTGGCATAATCAACAACCATCTCTATAACCTCTTCATGTACCTTTTTATCCCTGACTACGCCTTTCTTTCCAACCTTCTCTCTTCCTGCCTCGAACTGTGGCTTGATAAGACACACTATCCTGCCATCATCCTTGAGCAGTGCCTTTACAGGCAAAAGAACCTTTGTAAGTGAAATAAACGATACATCTATAGATGAAAAATCAAGCTTGTCCGCTATGTCATCCTCTGTAACATATCGTATATTAGTTTTCTCCATACACACAACACGCTCATCATTTCTTAGCTTCCACGCGAGCTGTCCGTGTCCTACATCTACAGAATACACCTTCACTGCTCCACTCTGTAGCATACAGTCCGTAAATCCACCTGTTGAAGAACCGACATCCATACATATCGTATTGTCAAGCGATATGTCAAACTCCTTCATCGCCTTCTCAAGCTTAAGTCCTCCTCGGCTTACAAACTTAAGTGTATTTCCTCTTACCTCTATATTAACTGTATCTGGAAATACTGTTCCAGCCTTATCCTCTTTGTTGTCATCAACATATACGATGCCTGACATAATTATAGCCTTCGCCTTCTCTCTCGAAGGTGCAAGTCCACGATTAACCAGCAGTACGTCAAGTCTCTCTTTCTTTATCTTCTCCTGCATAACTATTCCTCCAAAGCAGACTTAATCTTATCATATACACTGTCTGCATCTATACCAAGTATCTGTCTGAGCTTCTCCACGCTTCCATGTCTTACCTTTTCAGAATGAATAGAGGCATCCACATGCTTTATTCTGCCCTTCTTATATAACTCAAAATCAGATATAGCAGCGGCAACCATCTCACCATATCCGCCCTTTGAAATATTTTCCTCCATGGTTACAAGTACGCCAGAATTTGATACAACATGTCTAAGCATATCCATATCAACCGTTGACACGAATCTGACATTCACAAGCGTTGGATTAATTCCATCAGCACGAAGCAGGCTTACCAGCTTTACTGCCTCCTCTACCATATTGCCGCAGGCAAGTATAGCCACCGAAGAGCCCTCATATATAATCTCGCTTTTGCCTGAGACTATCGGTGCATCATATTCCTTAAGTCCCTTGTATGCCTCGCCTCTTGAATATTTGATTGCAATAGGTCCATTGTATTTTGCAGCATAATCCATCATCTGCACAAGCTCATATCTGTTCTTAGGAGCCATCACCATCATATTAGGGAGATGTGAGAGATACGATATATCATATATACCCTGATGTGTCTCACCATCCTGCCCTACAAGACCTGACCTGTCAACTGCAAAAATCACATGTAAGCCCTGCAAACAGACATCATGGAATATCTGGTCATATGCCCTCTGTAAAAAGGATGAATATACAGCAACCACAGGAATAAGTCCTGCAGCCGCCATTCCAGCCGCAAACGTCACTGCATGCTGCTCAGCTATTCCAACATCAAACATCCTGTCCGGATAAACCTCCGCAAATGCAGACAGCCCTGTTCCCTTTGACATAGCCGCAGTTATCGCAGTAAGATTTCTGCACTTCTCTCCAAGTGTAACAAGATGCTTAGAAAAAATATCTGTATATGTGCTTGTCGTTTTCTTCTCTATCAGTTGTCCAGTCTTAGTATCAAATGCCGAAATCCCATGAAAATAATCGGGATGATTCTCGGCATGCTTATAGCCATATCCCTTTTTGGTCTTGACATGAATAATAATTGGCTTGTTAAGTCTGAAAGCCTTCTCGAAGGTCTGAACCATATCATTGATATTATGTCCGTCAATAGGTCCTACATAGGTTATTCCAAGCTCCTCAAAAAACATTCCCGGAACAAGAAACTGTTTTAATGTATCTTTAGAACGTTTAAGAGTTCTTGCGACCTTCTCGCCAGCCTTAGTTGTAAGGAGACTGTGCTCAACACCCGACTTAAAGTCATTATATGCACTGCCCACTCTTATATTATTAAGGTACTTAGAGAGACCACCAACATTCTTATCTATAGACATCTCATTATCATTAAGGATAATTACACATCCAGTCTTAATCTGTGACAGACTGTTTAATGCCTCGTAAGCCATACCTCCAGTGAGTGAGCCATCTCCTATCACGGCTGCAACCCTCTCGTTGCCATGCTTCAAATCTCTGGCTACAGCAAATCCCATAGCCGCAGAAATACTCGTTGAGCTGTGTCCCGTATTAAACGAATCACACTCACTCTCGCTTCTCTTCGGAAATCCACTCATACCGCCATACTCACGCAAATGCTCAAAGCCATCACGTCTGCCAGTGAGAAGCTTATGGGTATAAGACTGATGTCCAACATCAAATATTAACTTGTCGTCAGGGAAATCCATACACAGATGCAGAGCCATAGTCAGCTCTACCGCACCAAGATTTGATGCCAGATGACCGCCTTTTGCACTAACCTTATCAAGTAAAAAAGCTCTTATCTCGCCAGCTAATATGTCATAATCCTTCTTGCTAATCTTCTTTATGTCATTTTGTTTTTGTATTCTATCCAATACACTCATAATTCTTCTCCAGCAACTCCTAATGCTAAAGGCTTATCTGTCTCTGTCAATCAGCTTAACAACTAATTCCGAAAGCTCCTTCTTAGCTGTCTTATCATAAACTGCCAGATTATCTATTATAGTATTCGCCTTTTCGGACATATCATGTACATATTGTCTGGCATGTTCTATTCCATGTATAGTCGCATATGTATATTTTTGATTTTTTTCATCACTGTTTATTGATTTTCCAAGCTTCTTCTCGTCTCCGACTATATCAAGTATATCATCCTGAACCTGAAAAGCCATTCCTATCGCATTGGCAGCCTCCTCAATAAGAGATATCTCCTCATCAGACGCACCGCCAAGCAGAGCACCAACCATCATAGAGCATGCTATAAGTGCTGATGTTTTATTAAGGTATATATACTGTAGCTGTTCCTCGTCTATCTTCTTACCGGACATGACAACATCGAGTGTCTGACCTCCAACCATGCCTCTTATACCGGGCTTTGATGCGAGAACCATATATGCCTTCTCAACTGCACGATTACCAGGCATTATAAGAAATGCCCTTGCAGCAGTCTCATACGCAAGATTAAGCAGTCCATCTCCGGCGAGTATTGCAATATCTTCACCGAATTTCACATGAACTGTAGGCTTACCTCTTCTAAGCACATCATTATCAAGCGCAGGTAAATCATCATGTATAAGAGAATATGTGTGAATCATCTCTATTGCAGCCATGAACATGCCTATGGCAGTCTGCTCCTTCTCGGTATCTACTGCATACATATCATAGCAAAGCTTCATAAGCATAGGACGAAGCCTCTTTCCACCAGCCTTAAATGCATAATTCATAGCCTCAATGACCGGCTTCGCATAGCCCTCCTCTTCCGGAAGGTACTGATATATGATATTTTCTATTTCCTCTGTGCTATATCTCATTTAATATCTGTATCTCCTTTTCAACGCCGCTTAAGCTCTCCTTGCAGGCTGCGACAAGCTTAACTCCCTCTGCATACAGCTCAAGCGATTCCTTTAACCCAATCTTAGGATCTTCAAGCATGGTATTAATCTCTTCAAGGCGTTTAAACGCCTCCTCCACAACTATCTTATCTGAATTATCACTCATCTTCCTTTATTACCTCCGTTACAACTGCATTAATCCTTCCATCATGCAGTGTGACAACAAGCTTATCTTCGTTACACACATCACCAACCGAGCCAACTGGCCTGCCATTGCTCTCTATATATCCAAAACCACCTACCAGCTTGGCAGTAGGTGACAGCGCATTAAGTCTTGCCGTCAACACGTCTAATCTGTGGACGGATAACTCATACTTATGCATAATCTCCCTGTTCATAATATCGTAAAGCTCAGACAAATACTGCGTCTGCTCCTTATACCTGCTCACCGGATTGGCAGCCATAAGCCTTCTCTGATAAGTCTCAAGATTAGCCTTGATAAGTGATAAACGTGCATTCATCCTCATATTAAGACCTGCCTTATAGGAATTAAGCTGTCCTATAGCAGACATAACATCCGGCACTGCAAGCTCACAAGCCGCCGATGGAGTCGGAGCTCTCATATCAGCCGCATAGTCAGCAAGTGTGATATCTATCTCGTGTCCCGTTCCTGAGATAATCGGCGTATCAGCTTCAAATACTGCCCTTACAACCTTCTCCTCATTAAATGCCCACAAATCCTCCATGGAGCCACCGCCACGGCCTATAATTATAGTGTCAAGGTTCATTTTATCCAATGTCTTAATACCCTTAACTATAGTATCTGCCGCACCCTCACCCTGTACCTTTGCAGGATAAAGTATAAGCTGGACATATGGATTTCTACGCCTTGCCACATTGATAATGTCCTGTATAGCTGCACCTGTTTTCGCTGTAACTATACCTATTCTCTTGGGATATTTGGGGATTGGTTTTTTGAATTCAAAATCGAATAAGCCTTCCTCATTAAGCCTGTATTTGAGCTTATTGTACTCCTCATACAGTCTGCCGGCTCCATTTTGCTCTATACTGTATGCATATAACTGATACCTTCCGTCTCGCTCATAAACATCCATTCTTCCGGTAACAGTTACAGACTGTCCATTCTCAAGCTTAAACTTAAGCCCTGTGGCTACATTTCCCTTGAACATAACAGCCGGAATAGCGCCACTCTCATCCTTAAGGGAAAAATAAATGTGTCCCATACTGTGATACTTGCAATTAGACACCTCTCCACTTACAGCAAGGTTCTTCAACATATAATCCTGAGAAATAATGTTCTTTATGTAGTTATTTACCTGACCTACCGTAAATGTTTTCATACGCCTATACTTCTACCTTAGCAAGCAATCCGTTTATAAAGCCCTTGGCATCCTCATTACAATATATCTTAGACAGCTCAACAGCCTCATTTATAGCAACCTTATATGGAACATCATCGTCATAGAGCATCTCATAGATTGCAAGTCTTAAAATTGCAAGCTCTGCCTTACCTATTCTCTCAAACTTCCAACCCTCAGATATCTTAGATATCTCTGCATCTATATCATCAATAAGACCAATTATCTTATTAGTC
>CAVELH010000069.1:0-12039 GCA_963616385.1 bacterium
ATATATCAATGCAAATACCCCAAGCACCGAATAGGCTACTATTCTTCTTAATCTCTTTTTTTGTTTGAATCTATATACTGATTCATCAATATATGGATCCTCAAACAATTCTTCTTTTTCCATATGGTAACCCTCTTATTCTCCGTTTATAGTCATGCATATCATATATTAAAATACCTTTTTTTTCAATAAAAATGTATCTACTTATTCACTCTTTTTTCTCAATGTTACAAGTAGCAGCTCAGGGACATTATTAACTCTTATCTTTATTGAATGTGCTCCCATCCCGCCAGACACAAGCATTGTCGTATTACCATCTGTGTATCTTCCATAATCATACCTTGGGAAAATGTGAAGCTTAGGTGATATGACACCTCCAAGTACAGGAAGTCTCACAAGCCCGCCATGATTATGTCCTGAAAAGATAAGGTCTGCTCCCCAGCTCTCATAGATCTTATAATAATCAGGATTATGTGCGATAAGTATAACATAATCATCAGGTGATTTACTTCCAAGAGCCTCATCAATATAAGCCTTAGTGAGTCTTGTCGGTATAAGTCTTTTATAATATTTGATATCAATATTAAGACCTGAAAGCTTAATTACATCCTTCCCCTTCTTAAGCTCTATCGTTTCATTGTCTAAAAGCCTAAGTCCATCGCAATCTGAAAGCTTATTTTTATATCTGGCAAAGGAATCTACAGATACACCGTGAACTGCCTCCTCCAGGCCCTTCTCATGATTGCCATAGCCATAATAACAGCAGGCAAGCTCTGACAGCCTGTTAAGGAATGTGGCAGTCCGCATATTATCTTCCTCCGCCTCCCTTGTACAGACTATCATGTCACCGGCAAGCACAATAATATCCGGCTTATTCTCCTTTATGTAACTGATTATAGTCTCATCCCGACCATCATCTATCATATTGTGTAAATCCGCAAGCACCATTATCTTATATCCGTTAAAGGAGGCTGGCAGTCTTTTAGAGCAAACATCATATGCTTTAATGGTCAGTTTTTTACATTCTAATATGCTGCATATAATTACTATCGCTATCATAACTAAAATGCATATACATATTATGCTTATTATCTCAGTCATCTAATCCCCCATATATAATCTGTTTATCAACAAATATTATATACTATATAACTCTACTTTGCCATAAATAATTTCTTAGCTACATTTTTAAGACTATATCCAAATGTCAGCTTTTCAATATCCTCAGCCGCATATATGTGAACCTCATCTATAAGGTTTCCATTGTAACTGTATTGAACAGCGCCTATAATATCTCCCTTATGGATAGGTGCGCACAGATTGTTATACGGAATAACCTCCTTGGTTATATCTTCAGGATTTTTATCGACCAAAACCATCTCGTGACTGTCGCAGTCCTCATATGGTATGTATTTTTCTGTGCCATATTTGACATTTACACTAAAATCATCAGGTAAAACCTCGGTATCCGTATAAGTTTTACACTTGGAATATCCATAATCAAGCAGCTTTCCAGCCTCACTGTTTCTAATCTCCTTGGTTTCAGCCCCCATTATAACAGCGATAAGCTCAACACCATTTCTGCTCGCTGATGCCGACATACAATATTTTGCCTGAGAGGTATATCCGGTCTTAAGACCTGTAGCCCCTGTATATTGGTTCAAAAACTTATTTGTATTGGCAAGGTCAAACTGTGACTCGCCCCTTTTGGTTTTATGTATTATCGAGTCCATCCATATTGTTGAATAATCCTTAATCTCAGGATGATTAAAAAGAAGCTCTCTCGACATAATTGCTATATCTCTCGCTGTTGTTAGATGTCCCTCAGCCTCAAGTCCACACGCATTTTCAAAATGTGTATTCACCATTCCAAGCTCAGCAGCCCTCTTATTCATCATATCAACAAATGCCTGCTCACTTCCCGCAATATGCTCTGCCATGGCTACCGCAGCATCATTTCCTGAGGCTATCTCTATACACTTTATCATATCCTGAACCGTCTGCTGCTCTCCCGCCTCGAAAAAGCACTGTGAACCACCCATAGAGGCTGCATGCTCCGTAACTGTGACAATATCATCAAGGCTCATATTGCCAGCCTCTATCTCCTCAAATATGAGAAGCAGCGTCATAACCTTAGTCACGGAAGCAGGTCTTAACATCTCATCCGGATTTTTTTCATATATAACCTGACCACTCGCCACCTCTATAAGTATTGCAGATTTCGACTCAAGCGAAAGCATATCTGTTTCTGTCCCCTCTGCATGCACCGGCATTGGATTAATATAAAGGGCAAGCAAAGCTGCACATAAAAATATACTTATAATTTTCTTCATAAAATTATCCATATTATTTATTACTATAATTATATTTGTTACATCTAAAATTATGAATACATATTTAACAATGCTGAATAATATATAATAAATGCGTTATAGAGGGTAAACATGTGCGGAATAGCCGGGTATTATAATCCAAAGAAAAACTATTCAGATAATCCAAAGAGCAACTTCAAAATACTTGGAAATATGATAAACAGCATGAAAATGCGCGGACCTGACGAACAGGGATTTTCGATAATCGGTTCCTGCTGTCTCGCCCACACAAGACTATCAATTATTGACCTTAATACAGGCAGACAGCCTATCAAGGTAATAAACAATGAAATGCCATATCATATTATCTATAATGGTGAAATATATAACCACCGTGATATAAAAAATGAGCTTTTGGGCTTAGGCTACACATTTGATACAAAATCGGACACTGAGGTACTCTGCAAGGCATTCATACATTGGGGTGCAGATTTCGTAACTCATTTAAACGGTATTTTTGCGATAGCTATATACGATGAAATGAGAAATACGCTATACCTTTTCAGAGACCATTTCGGAATAAAGCCCCTTTATTACACCGAGATTGAGAACACTATAGTATTTGCCTCAAGAATTGACACCCTGTTTGAATATCCAAGGGTAAGACCAAGATTAAGTATAAATGGCTTCAACGAGATATTTACGATTGGTCCTGCCAAAACTTACGGATGTGGCGTATTTTCGGGGATAAAAGAGGTTCTTCCGGGAGAATATGTAGTATGCTCGCACTCAGGCATAACAAGACGCTTATACTACAGAATAAGGAGTGTTCCACACACTGACTCATACGAGGAAACAATAGAAAAGACCAGATGGCTTGTCACCGACAGTGTTCACCGGCAAATGATTTCAGATGTTCCAATATGTACATTTTTATCTGGTGGAATTGACTCATCGATAGTCACATCTATCTGCTGCAAATATATAAATAAGGGAGAGCAGCTAGATACCTACTCCTTTGATTTCGAGGATAATGATGTACATTTTCAGGCTAACAGCTTCCAGCCAAGTCAGGATAGACCGTATGTTAACATTATGAAGGACTACTTAAATACCAACCACACTTATCTTACCTGCCGCTACGATATGCTTGCCGATTTATTATATGATTCTGTGGACTCAAGATGTCTGCCGACAATGGCTGATGTTGACTCATCTCTTCTCTACTTCTGCGGTGAGGTTGCCAAAAATCATAAGGTAGCCTTAACAGGTGAATGTGCCGACGAGATATTTGGCGGTTATCCATGGTTTCACAAGGAGGAAATGCTAAAGGCAGGTACATTTCCGTGGATGCGTGACATAAGCTTCAGAAAATCTATATTGAATCCTGAGTTTGCGGCAGCTCTCCACATGGAGCAATATATTGCAAATGCTTACGAGCGTTCTCTCTCAGAGATAGATATATTACCTGAAGAAAACGAGCTTGAAATAAGCAGAAGGCGTGTATCATATCTCAACATCCGATGGTTTATGCAGACCTTACTTGACAGAATGGACAGAACATCAATGCATCATGGTTTAGAGGCAAGAGTACCATTTGCAGATTACAGAATAGTTGATTATGTATTTAATGTTCCATGGGAAATGAAATGTGCTGACAATGTTCCAAAAAGTCTGCTTAGAAACGCCTGTAAGGATTTACTTCCTGACAGCATACTGAACAGACCTAAGAATCCTTATCCTAAGACCTACCACCCTAAATATGAGAAGATATTGGTTAAGCGGTTAAAGGAGGTTCTCTCTGACACAGCATCACCGCTTAGAAGCTACCTGAACCTCCCAATAGTTGAACAGTTCTTAGATAAGCCTAAGGAGTACGGAAAGCCTTGGTACGGTCAGTTGATGGCAGGACCACAGATGGTTGCCTACCTCCTACAGATTGATTACTGGATGAGGAAGTATTCATTATCAATATAACATTACAAATAAAAACTGTCACACCCTATGTATAAATCAGGGATGTGACAGTTTGTTTTTATATTATAACCGGCTGTAGCTGAATTCCATCTAATGCACACTCTATTGTTTCCTTTAATTTCGGCAGGCTTGCTACCATGGAGTTTGGCTTTAATTTATAATTATCCTGCCCGAAAGGAACCATATATATATTCTTCATAACCATAAGCTTTCCAATATTCTGGAAATTAATTCCAAGAGCATCGTTAGTCGATATAGCTATAACAAGTGGACGGTTATTCCTCATATGCGCCTTTGCAGCCATCAAAACCGGTGTATCAGTTATTCCATTTACAAGCTTTGCAGCAGTATTTCCTGTACATGGTGCTATAACCATAATATCAAACATTCTTGACGGCCCTACCGGTTCTGCCTGCTGTATAGTCTTTATTGCGTCATGTCCGGCTGTATCTGTTACCTTTTTCACAAAATCCTGTGCCCTTGCAAATCTTGTATCCATGTTATAAGCATGAAATGAAAAAACCGGAATCACATTCGCTCCTTCATCCTTTAGAACATCTATTTGAGGTATTATTTTATCAAAAGTACAAAATGAGCCTGTTATGGCAAATCCAATGTTGCACCCTGATAATTTCATATTATAACCTTTCAAAATATACTTTCGTAAGGGATTATCTTCTTGTCATGTCAGATATTACTGCGTTGGCTATTATCTCTCCTGCCTCCTTTGGATATTCCTTTCCCGGAATTCCAAGGCTGTTTACAGCATATATTCCCATCTTCTCACAATAACCAAAATCCGTTCCACCGGGCTTTGATGCTATATCAAATATCATCACGTTTCTGCTTAATCTGTCAATTAACATATCATCTATAACCATAGCCGGAACAGTATTAAATATATAGCTGTATTTAAAGAAGGAATGGTCTGTTTTTTCTTTCATATCAACAAAACCATATCCATAATAGCGTATTTCCTCTGCGAGATTTTTACGTCTTACCATAACATCAACATCCGCGTCACATTCTTTTAGCAGATGTGCAAGAGCCTTCCCACAGAATCCATATCCGGTCACCAGACAATCACTGCCCTCAATCACAGCTCCCGACAAAGCAGCCTGCTTAATTATTCCCTTTCCCGTCAAGATAGCATTTTGCTCTGTAACACTGTCCCATTTTAAATAGTCATATATCGGAACATTTATAAGCTCACACTCATGTCTGAAACGATTAGATACCATACCACCATACAACACACAGCCCTCTGTTATATGCGGCAATATCTCTGCCATAATTTTATCTCCACATGGAGGTGGCATTATTATAACTGAATTAGAATCAATTAAGCTTATATCCCTGCACACGTCATATCCATAATGATAAAGAGTCTGTGCCACATAGTCCATTCTCCCGTCCGAACCATATACACATATACTGCCAATATCCAAAATAATAATCCTCCTTACGATACTTTATTATATGCGTAACCATTAAAATGTTTATTTTATACTTATCATATAATATCAGCCAAAGCGATAAACCATAATTAACAGCACATTTATAGCTACAATAAGAAATCCGAAATCACACATTTCATATAGTATATAAAGCTTACACGGTTAATACTTTTCGCTGCATACACATTTAAGCTGTCATAAAGCTCTCCATTTACATATATATCAACACTTCCTACAATATCTCCACTGCTAATCGGTGCTTCTATGGATGCCGGAATGTTCTCCTTAATTTCTACCGTGTCATCACCACACATTAAAAGACTTATATCCTCATCCTTTATATAGGTTTCCGTGTAGTCTCCGGAAATCCCGTTTAATACATCTATATCACCAGTTTTATAATCATCATTTATTATAACAGCTTTGTCGTACGCGGCTATTCCATATTCCAAAAGCTTCTTTGAGTCAGCCCACTTATATCCCTTGTTTCCCGGCCAGCCACAGCCAAGCAATGCAATTATATATGTCTTTCCATCTCTGTCTAATGCAGCAACATAACAATATCCCGCATCAGCGGTAAATCCAGTTTTTCCTGCAATAACGCCCTGCATCATATCAAGAAATCTGTTCTTGTTATGTACTGAAAAATGTCTCTTGCCCTCATAATCTGAAAATGAATAATCCCTTGTCTGGCATACAGCAATAAATTTGTCTGCGGCAGGTGA
The DNA here is from genome assembly GCA_963616385.1 of bacterium. Taxonomy (GTDB): domain Bacteria; phylum Bacillota; class Clostridia; order Lachnospirales; family Lachnospiraceae; genus Coprococcus_C. Next base: position 6,472 of record CAVELH010000069.1, read on the forward strand.
ATCCATAATACAATACTTCATAATAAGGGCAAGCTCTATTGCTGTCGTGCTGTGGGTGCCCTTTTCATCCTTTGCATCAAGCCCATTTGGAGTTATAAAATATGTATGGCTAAGCCCTATCTCACTCGCCTTCTGATTCATCATATCAGCGAAATGAGAGACATCCCCACCTACATGCTCAGCTATCGCAACCGCAGAATCATTATGGCTCTCAAGCATCATGGAATATATAAGGTCACGCATATAATACTGCTCCCCCTCGCATATTCCAAGCTGTACATCAGGCATCTTTGCCGCATACGAGCTAACCGTAACGACATCCTCATCATTTCCATACTCAAGGGCAAGTATAAGTGTCATTATTTTGGTTGTGCTCGCCATCGCTCTTACGTCGTTGCCATTTTTTTCATATAATACTCTTCCCGTGTCTCCATCTATCATCGCAGCAGACAATGAATAAAGCTCAGAGTTATCCGGTCTTTTATCATCTGCATAAACGTATGGATTGTAGGCACATATGAATAAAAACGCTGCAAGAATTAAGCTAAGTATTTTTTTCATATCATTCTCAATATATTATCTCTTTATATAAATATATTGTTTGGATTTAAAATATAGACATATATTATTTTAATTGAACTTATCACGATTATAAAGTATAATTTAATTATGCTTTTTATATTAAACAGGAGTTGATTTTTATGGCATCATTATTTACATCAGAGCTTAAGGAAGGCATGATTACTATAAGCGACACTTATTCTAACACAGGTAAGCTCATCCTTCCAAAGGACACGATAATCACCAAATCAATAATTAATCGTCTTGTAGATAATGACGTAATCTTTGTCGATGCCATGGAGGCTCCGACTGATTTTTCCATGTCTGCATATACCATAAATGAAGAACAGATAATGAACACTCCTGAATATAAGAAATTCAAGAGAAGATACGAGAAGAATGTCGAGGATTTAGGTGAACACCTTAACGATATAGTTAATAGAAACGCCAAAATTGATGTTGACACTATGCTTAAGGAGACATCTGTGATACTAAAATCAACCGATTCCCCACTTAGTGTATTTACTATGCTTCAAACTATGAAAAACTATGATGATTCCACATTTAATCACTCGCTTAATGTATCACTCATATGCAACATATTCTCAACCTGGTTAGGTCTTAGCTCAGAGGATACTGAGCTTTTAACTATCTGCGGACTTCTGCACGATATAGGCAAGCTGCTGATGCCAGAGAAAATACTTAAAAAGCCGGGAAAGCTTACAAGTGAAGAATACGCCATAATACAGTCACACACAACCAAGGGGTATGACATATTAAAAAAACAGAAAGCAGATATTCACGTTCAATATGCCGCTTTAATGCACCACGAGAAATGTGATGGCTCAGGTTATCCGCTTAAGCTTAAGGGCAATCAGATTGACTGGTGCGCACAGATTGTTACTATCGCAGATATTTACGAGGCTATGACAGCCAACAGAGTATACAGAGGTCCTATAAGTCCATTTACGGTTATCAATATGTTTGAGGAGGACGGATTAAAGAAATACAACCCTAAGTATCTTTTAACCTTCCTTGAGCACGTTGTAAACAGCTATATGAATTGCAAGGTAAGGTTATCTAACGGTGAGGAGGGGGATATCGTATATATCAATAAGGTACGATTATCTAAGCCGATGATTAAAACCAAGAATAACTTTATAGATTTGTCGAAACAGACAGATGTTAATATCGAAAGTATACTATAAAAGGTGTATGTTTAAACATCCACCTTTATATTTACCTCTTCCATCGCCTCTTGTCTGAAATCCTCTATCTTGTCCGGTGTGATAACCGGAAGCTCGTCCATGGATGTGACACAGAAGCTTCTAAGGAAATCCTCTGTTGTTCCAAATAATATAGGTCTGCCTACAGCGTCAAGTCGTCCTACCTCAGCTATAAGCTTATATTCTACAAGCTTATTGATTGCATGTACACAAGACACGCCTCTGATTGCCTCAATCTCCTGTCTTGTAACCGGCTGCTTGTATGCTACTATTGACAGTGTCTCCATAAGTGAATCTGTGAGGCTGTGCTTCTGTGGCATATTTACAACCTTTGTAAGTATATCGTAATATTCATTCTTTGTGCAAAGCTGAACGGCATTCTCAAGTTTTACAATATGTATTCCTCTGTTCTCATCCTTGTATTTCTCTGCCATATCATCTATTATCTTACTCAAATCAGAAGCCTCAAGCTCTAAAACCTTTGCAAGCTCCTTTATATCAATAGCCTCTCCAACAGAAAACAATATAGCTTCTATTGCAGCCTGTGTTTTTATTGTATTTTCCTCCATAGCTCCTCCTACCCTTCAAGTGAGTCAATAATTATATCCCCGAACAGTTCTTCCTGTCTTATCACTATATCTCCGACCTTCATAAGCTCAAGGATAGCCATAAATGTGACAATCACATTAATTTTAGATGCCTGCACCTCAAGAAGCGTCTTGAAATTGATACCCTTTAAACCGCGCACCTGCTCTCGTATCTCGTCCATCTTGTCCTCGATACGAACCTCCTCCTTCTCAATAGTACCAAACTTACTACGGATAGGATCTACCCTGTCAACAGTACGCTTAATTACCTGATTAAATATCTCACTAAGCTTAGCTAATGTTACATCACCAACAACCTCTGCGGGATCTATATCTTCCTTATATTCAAGAACCTCTTTGGGTATTGTGGCAGGCTTATAATATGCCTTTCCGGCATCAAGCTCCATGTCCATAAGCTCATAGGAAGCATACTTATACATCTTATACTCAAGCAATCTCTTAACAAGCTCTGCACGAGGATCATCTTCCTCCTCTTCTTCCTCTTCCTCCTTAGGAAGAAGCATCTTAGCCTTTATCTTTATTAAGGTTGCAGCCATAACCAGAAACTCACTCATTACGTCTAAGTTTTCTTCCTGCATGCGGTTAAGATATTCCAGATATTGCTCAGTTATCTCCACTATAGGTATATCAAATATATTAAATTTATTCTTCTCAATGAGGTGAAGGAGCAAATCAAGAGGTCCTTCAAACTCATTTATTTTAAATTCCGGTTTTGTACTTAAATCCATCTGTCATATACCATGTACTTTCTATATTTCAAGTTATTCGATTTATTATTTCATTTTTCAAGACGAATGTCAACCTAAACCATGTCAAATAAAATATGCTGTATCCGGCATATATCACCAGATACAGCATCAAAGCATCAGATTATAATGCAAACCATACCACCATTTGAGTCATTTACAATCTTTTCCATTGTATCCTGCAATTTCTGCTGACTCTCCTGATTTATCTTATTAATCTTTCCTTTAAGCCCATCCTCAACCAATTGTCTGATTGTCTTTCCAAATATATTTACACTCCATATGCTGTCCTCAGTCTTGCCATCACTGTTTATATACTTGATAAGATCCTTAGCCTGGTCCTCAGAACCAACTATCGGTGCAATCTCAGTTGTTATATTAGCCTTTATGAGATGAATTGAAGGTGCTTCCGCCTTAATCTTTACACCATATTTATTTCCTGACCGTATAAGCTCTGGTGCATCAAGCTTAATCTCAGACTCCTCAGGTGTCACAGAGCCATATCCAGTCTTGAAGGATTGCACGAGTGCTGCACTTACCTTCTCACACTGTTTCTTGGTCTCCGACATATCCTTTATTTCCTTCATAAAATCATACTCATTGTGAATATCACAGCCAAGCATATCTGAAAGCATTTCATAGTAATACTTGTCATAAAGCTTTATGGAGATATTGACATTACCATCAGCAAGACTGACACCTGACATATCTATCTTCTCTATATAATCGTCTGCCTCATACGCAAGCTGTTCAATATCCTTCATCTGATTTATCTTGTCAAATGTAACTCTCGCAACCTGTATCAGATACTCCTTAAGTTTATTTCCATTATCCATTGCCTCAACCCATTTAGGAATATCAAAATTTACCGCGGTAACCGGAAAATCAAGTAATAACTGCTGAAATATGTTATTTACGTCAGATTTTTTAAGCTGGTCACAGTTTACCGGAAGAACCGATATACCATACTTTTCCTCAAGCTCACCGGCTAACTCTATTGTTTCTGCTGAGGCTGGTTTTCTGGAATTTAAGAGCATTATAAATGGTTTTCCTATGCTCTTTAACTCCTCAACTGTTCTTTCCTCAGGCTCTATGTACGCTGTTCTGTCAATATCTGTTATACTTCCATCACAGCTTACAACAATTCCCACTGTTGAATGGTCGTATATAACCTTTTTAGTTCCTATCTCAGCCGCCTTTGTAAATGGTATCTCATAATCAAACCACGGTGTTTTTACAAGTCTCTCCTTCCCCTCCTCCTCATGTCCCTCAGCACCCTGAACCATATATCCAACACAATCAATCATTCTGCATGACAGCTTTACACCATCACCGACAATTATATTTGCAGCCTCCTGCGGAATGAATTTAGGCTCGGTTGTCATAACTGTCTTTCCTGCTGCTGATTGTGGCAGCTCATCCTTAGCTCTCATCCTGCTTGCCTCATCCTGTATAGAAGGAATTACCAAAAGATCCATAAAACGTTTAATAAACGTGGATTTACCTGTACGCACAGGGCCAACCACACCTATGTATATCTCACCATTGGTTCTTTGCTCTATATCCTTATAGATATCCATACAAAAAAGCCCCTTTCTTTATGACATTACCTCAATAAATATATATGTCATAAAGTCAGGGGATATTACTTCGTATAACAAAACATTTTTTGCTTAAAAGTGCTATTATTTTATTCTGCTGTATGTGTTTGTTCTTATATATTGAATTAATCTCTTACAGTAATCTGCATTACAATGTATTCCGTCAACGCTTGCCTCATCAGGAAGATAGCCATCACTGTCAGTAACCGCAGCAGCAAGGTCAAGATACACAACATCCTTTCTATCGGAGCACATCTGTCTCAATGCCTGGTTAAACTCTGTTATTCTGCTCTGTGTATATATGTCACTCTCCTCTGACTCCTCAGCAGATACAGGTAAGATACTCTCAACATATACATTGGCATCCGGATTATGTTCATATATATAATCTATAAGATTACTAAAATCACTTATAAATGATTCCACATATATCCAGCCAAGCTCATTCATTCCAAACATCAGATAATAATTATCATAGTCAGTCATATCAATCGCTTCATAACAGGTATACTTACCACTCTCACCCGGTATTGTAACCACATTGTCTGTCTTAAGCTTGTCAACGCTAAGTCCCTTGTAACAAAAGCCGTTGAAATTAGGAACTCCTGCATATAACATTAAAGCCTCTGTTCTCGAATCGCCTATGAATACCGTGTCACTGAAATATGACATAGGCTTTGCACCATCCTCATTTTTCACATATACGGATGAGTCATACCAGTTGTCACCCTTGACACTCTCCACAGGAGAAAGGCATGTATCCGGCACTATGTATTCCATCTCATCTAACTCTTTTGCCTCTATATTCTTCTGTATTACATTATAT
>CAVELH010000070.1:0-11982 GCA_963616385.1 bacterium
CCTTTCAACAGATAAGATGGCTATGCAGAGATTAAAGGGAGCAGCAGAGAAGGCTAAGAAGGAGCTTTCATCAGCTACAACAACTAACATCAACCTTCCTTTCATCACAGCAACTCAGGATGGACCAAAGCACTTTGATATGGATTTAACTCGTGCTAAGTTTGATGAGCTTACAGCACATTTGGTAGATAGAACAAAGACTCCTGTACAGACAGCACTTAAGGATGCAGATCTTACAGCAGCAGACCTTGATAAGGTTCTTCTTGTTGGTGGTTCAACTCGTATTATAGCAGTTCAGGATATGGTTAAGAAACTTACAGGTAAGGAGCCATTCAAGGGCATTAACCCAGATGAGTGTGTTGCTATCGGTGCTTCTATTCAGGGTGGTAAGCTTGCAGGTGATGCCGGTGCCGGTGAAATCCTTCTTCTTGATGTTACACCACTTACACTTTCAATCGAGACAATGGGTGGTATAGCTACACACCTTATCGAGAGAAATACAACAATTCCTACTAACAAGAGCCAGATATTCTCAACAGCTCAGGATAATCAGGATGCAGTTGATATCAACATTGTACAGGGTGAGCGTGAGTTCGCTAGAGATAATAAGAGCCTTGGACGTTTTAGACTTGATGGTATCGCTCCTGCAAGACGTGGAGTTCCACAGATTGAGGTTACATTCGATATCGATGCAAATGGTATTGTTAATGTTTCAGCTAAGGATCTTGGTACAGGAAGAGAGCAGCATATCACAATCACATCTGGAACATCACTTTCAGATGAGGATATCGATAGAGCAGTTAAGGAAGCTGCTGAGTACGAGGCTCAGGATAAGAAGCGTAAGGAAGCTATCGAGGTTAGAAACGATGCAGATGCTATGGTATTCCAGACAGAGAGAGCATTATCTGATGTAGGTGATAAGCTTTCAGCTAACGAGAAGAGTCAGGTTGAGGCTGACCTTAAGTCACTCAAGGAGATTATCGAGGGAACAGATCCAGATGCAATGACAGATTATGATGTAGAGAAGATTAAGGCTGGTAAGGAAACTCTTATGAACAGTGCACAGGCGCTCTTCTCTAAGTTATATGAGCAGAACGGTCCTGGAGCAAATGCAGGAACAGGAGCAGGAACTCCGGATTACTCTGATGATTCAGATGTTGTTGATGCAGATTATAAGGAGATTTAATCCTATAGAAAATAAGATATAGTGAGGCATGATATAAAGATTAAATAAGGGTGATTGCAGATGGCTGATAAGAGAGATTATTATGAAGTGCTCGGTGTGACTAAGGGAGCGTCCGAAGCTGAGATTAAGAAGGCGTATCGAAAGGTCGCAAAAAAGTACCATCCGGATACTAATCCGGGGGATAAAGAGGCTGAGGAAAAATTCAAGGAAGCCGCAGAAGCCTATGCCGTATTAAGTGATCCTGAGAAGAAGGCTAAGTATGACCAGTATGGTCATGCTGCCTTTGAACAGGGCGGCGGTCCAGGTGGATTTGGTGGATTTGATTTCAGTGATATGGGAGATATCTTTGGAGATATCTTCGGAGATATGTTTGGTGGCGGTGCAAGACAGCGTCAGTCAAATGGACCTGTTAAGGGTGCTAATATAAAGACAACGGTTCGTGTATCCTTTGAGGAGGCTGTGTTTGGTACACAGGAGGAGCTTGAATTACCGCTTAAGGATGAATGTGAGGTATGTAAGGGTACTGGAGCTCAGCCTGGTCATCAGCCTGAGACATGTCCTAAATGTGCCGGTAAAGGTCAGGTTGTCTATACACAGCAGTCTTTGTTTGGTATGGCAAGAACAGTCCAGACATGTCCGGACTGTGGCGGTTCAGGTAAGTTAATCAAGTACAAGTGTAGCAACTGTGCAGGTACAGGCTTTGTCAAGAGCAAGAAGAAGATACAGGTTGCTGTTCCAGCCGGAATAGATAACGGTCAGAGTATCCGTATTCGTGCTAAGGGTGAGCCGGGTATCAATGGTGGTGAGAGAGGAGATCTTCTCGTAACTGTACTTGTTGACAGACATCCTGTATTCCAGCGTCAGGAATATGATTTGTATTCTACAGAGCCAATTAGCTTTACACAGGCTGCACTTGGTGGTAAGATAACAATTAACACTATTGATGGTCCTTACGACCTTGAGATTAAGCCTGGAACACAGACTGATACAAAGGTTAAGCTTAAGGGCAAGGGTGTTCCTACACTGAGAAATAAAAATGTCCGTGGTGATCATTATGTTACACTTGTTGTTCAGGTACCTGATAAGCTTACTGAGGAGCAGAAGTCAATTCTTAACCAGTATGCTAATACAACAGGCGTAAATGCGAGATCCTCAACGGATTCGGCTGGTGGCTTCTCATTTGGAGACCACAAGAAGAAAAAAGGATTTAAAAAAGGATTTTAAATAATATGAAGTGGACAAAAATGACAATCGACACAACTGCCGTGGCAGTTGATTTGCTTAGTGCTTTTCTTGATGAGAAAGGTGTTTCTGGCATTGAGATTTCTGACCATGTTCCACTTACCGAGGATGAGAAACGTGAGATGTATGTAGATATTCCTCTTGTTGAGGAGGATGACGGAACTGCTAAGGTTTCATGCTACATAGATGACAGTTTTGATATCGATACTTTAAAGGCGGATATAGCGAGTGAGCTTACCCGCCTTAAAGCGTTTATACCGGTAGGAACTATGCAGATTACTATCTCAGATACAGAAGATACAGACTGGATGAATAACTGGAAGCAATTCTTTAAGACCTTCCGTATGTATGACAATATTATAATTAAGCCTACATGGGAGAATATTGACGATTTTATAGCAGAGGAGAAGGCAAGTGGCATAACTGATGCTGTACCTGCCTCAGAAAGTATAGTTGTTGATATAGATCCTGGTATAGCATTTGGAACTGGTTCACATGAAACAACCAAGCTCTGTATAGGTCAGATTAAGAAATATTTAAAGCCTGGCGATACATTATTTGATGTGGGCTGTGGAAGTGGTATACTGTCTATAATAAGTTCAATGCTTGGTGCCGGATTTGTACACGGAATGGATATAGACGAGGTTGCTGTAAGAGCAAGTAAGGACAATGCTCTGCTTAATAATATAGGTGAGGACAAGCTTAAGTTCTCATGCGGCAATCTGCTTCAGGATAACTATATAGGAAAGGGTACAACCTTTGAGCTTGATAAAAGTGTGATAAAGCAGAATCAGCATATAGAGGCTGATATGCAGTATGATATTGTTGTTGCCAATATACTTGCAGACGTAATAATACCTTTGTCTGCGGTTGTCAAACCATTTATGAAGCCGGATGGATATTTTATAACCTCTGGGATATTAGATAACAAGGAAGACGACGTTAAGAAGGCAATGCTTGCAAATGGATTTGAGATTGTGGATGTAGTTCATATGAATGACTGGGTTTCAGTCGTTGCAAAGATAGGGAGATAGCCATGCCTAAATTTTATGTGGATGGACTTAGCAGTGCAGAAAAGACAGTTAAAATTACAGGTGGAGATGTAAATCACATAAAGAATGTTTTGCGTCTGCATACGGGCGATGAGATAACTCTCTGCGATGGCTGTGGCAAGGACTATATATGCAGAATATCTGAGCTTACGGACGATTATGTGGGTGCAGATGTTCAGGATATTCTTATGAATGCCGCAGAGCTTAATACCAGTATTGTATTATTTCAGGGAATGCCGAAGTCTGATAAGATGGAGCTTATAATACAAAAAGCTGTAGAGCTTGGTGTACATGAGATAGTTCCTGTTATGACGAAGAGAACAGTTGTTAAGCTTGATACAAAGAAGGAAAAGAAGAAGCTTGAAAGATATAATACCATTGCTCTTTCTGCTGCAAAACAATCCGGACGTGGAGTTATACCTGTAGTAAAGGATTTTATGACCTTTAAGGAGGCACTTCAATATGCAAAGAGCCTTGACATGAACATTATTCCATATGAGGAAGCAGAAGGAATAGAGTATTCGAGAGAGGTAATAAGGTCTATAAAGGGCAAAAAAAGTCTCGGTATATTTATAGGTCCTGAGGGCGGATTTGCACATGAGGAGGTTACTGATGCCATGAGCATAGGAGCTAAATGCATTACTCTCGGTAATCGTATACTCCGCACAGAGACAGCGGGACTTGCTGTATTGTCTATTATAATGTTTGAGATAGAGGAAGGATAAGAAGATGGAAGCATATTTTGATAATGCTGCGACAACAGCCGTATATCCTGAGGTCAGGGATTTGATGGTTAAGCTTATGACCGAGGATTATGGCAATCCGTCATCACTTCATATGAAGGGTGTTGATGCAGAAAAATATATAAAAAATGCGGCTTCTCAGATTGCTAAGGAGATTAAATGTCAGGAAAAAGAGCTTGTATTTACATCAGGTGGTACAGAGTCCAATAACCTTGCGATAATCGGAGGGGCAATGGCAAAAAGAAGAGCAGGAAAGCATATTATAACTACCAATATTGAGCATGCTTCTGTATCTGCAACTATGGATTTCCTCTCAAAGGAAGGATATGATATAACATATATCGGAGTTGACAGTACAGGTCATGTTAAGCTCGATGAGCTTAAATGTGCACTTCGTGAGGACACAATTCTTGTATCTGTTATGTATGTCAACAATGAGATAGGTACTATTCAGCCAATCGCTGATATTGCAGCCATCATTAAATCATATAACGACAAGATACTATTCCATGTAGATGCTGTTCAGGCATTTGGCAAGCTTAGATTTTCAGTCAAAAAGCTTGGCGTGGATATGCTTAGTATGAGTGGTCATAAGATACATGGTCCTAAGGGCTCAGGAGCACTCTATATCAAGGATAAAACATTGATAAGACCTATAATATATGGTGGAGGACAGCAAAAGGAGATGCGTTCAGGAACGGAGAATGTCCCTGCTATAGCCGGAATGGGACTTGCCACTGAACTAATTTATAAGGAGCATGAGAAGAAGATAGAATACATTAATATGCTCAAGGATAGATTTATATCTGGTGTCACAAAGTACGAAGATGTATTTGACAATTCAGGTGAAGCACCGCATATAGCGAGCATAAGCTTTGTCGGAATCAGGAGCGAGGTTATGCTTCATGCATTGGAGGATAAGGGCATCTATGTATCAGCAGGTTCAGCGTGCTCATCGAATAAGCCGCATATAAGTAATGTATTAAAGGCTATAGATATGCCTGATGACCGACTGGAGTCCACACTCCGTTTCAGCTTTATAGAGACAAATACAGTGGAGCAGGTTGATTATGCAATAGAGGTCATAGGGGAGCTGCTACCATTCTTAAGAAGATATATTAGAAAATAACACATGGCTTACTGCCAAAATATAAGCGAGGTAAAGTATGAATTATAAGATGTTTCTCATTAAATATGCAGAGATAGGTACTAAGGGCAAGAACCGTTACGTCTTTGAGGAGGTAATGTGCAAGCGTATGCGTGCAAGACTTAAGCCTTTGGGACAATTTGAGGTTAGACGTGAATACGGAAGAATATTCGTTGAGGCATTTTCTGATTACGATTATGATGAGGTAATGCAGGTTTTAGGTACTGTTTTTGGTATAGTTGGAATATGCCCTGTCTGTGTTGTGGAGAATGTGGACTATGACAGCATATCAAAGGCTGTAGTAGAGCATGTTGGCGAGGAATATAAGAATAAGGACTTTACATTTAAGGTTCAGACCAGAAGAAATAACAAGGCATTTCCTAAGTCATCTATGGATATGAACTGTGACCTTGGAGCAGATTTGCTTGCTGCATATCCTGAGATGAAGGTTGATGTTCACAAGCCTGATGTGATGATAGATGTTGAGATAAGAAATGTCGTATATATATATTCTAAGATTATACCTGGTCCGGGTGGACTTCCTGTTGGCACTAACGGTAAAGGTATGACACTTTTATCAGGAGGAATAGACAGTCCTGTTGCAGCTTATATGATTGCAAAGCGTGGAGTTGAGATAGAGGCGGTATATTTCCATGCTCCGCCATACACAAGTGAGCGTGCAAAGCAGAAGGTTGTAGACCTTGCACGTTTAGTATCGCAATATGCAGGTGTGATAAAGCTTAATATCATTAATTTTACAGATGTTCAGCTTGCCATATATGATAACTGTCCACACGATGAGCTTACAATCATCATGAAGAGAATTATGTATCGTATGGCACAGGAGCTTGCAATAAAGAATGATTGTCAGTGCATTATTACTGGCGAGAGCATTGGTCAGGTGTCAAGCCAGACTACCCAGAGCCTTTATGTTATAGATCAGGCTGCTGATAAGCTTCCTGTATTCAGACCTTGTATCGGACTTGACAAGCAGGAGATTATTGATATATCTGAGAAGATAGGAACTTATGAGACATCTATTCTTCCTTACGAGGATTGCTGTACAACCTTCGTTGCAAAGCATCCTGTAACTAAGCCTAAGCTTTCTGATATTGAAGAATCAGAGAAAGCTTTGGAGGGCAAGATAGAGGAGCTATACAAGAAGGCAATGGATACAATAGAGGTTGTATATTGCAGATAATATATATAAACAATACAAGTTTTACAAAAACTTAGCATATATAATATAAATGGGGGTAAATAATACAGATGGATAACTACACAATCAACACGAAATGCGTTCAGGCGGGATATACACCGGGCAATGGGGAACCAAGACAGATACCTATTGTACAGTCTACAACATTTAAGTATGATACAAGTGAGGATATGGGTAAGCTCTTTGACCTTGAGGCTTCAGGATATTTCTACACAAGACTCCAGAATCCTACTAATGATTATGTTGCAGCCAAGATTGCGGCATTGGAGGGCGGAACAGCAGCCATGCTTACATCTTCAGGTCAGGCAGCAAACTTCTTTGCACTGTTTAACATATGTGAGAGTGGAAGCCATATCGTAGCTTCATCATCAATATATGGTGGTACATTTAACCTTATATCAGTTACTATGGCTAAGATGGGAATAACAGTTACATTTGTATCACCGGATTGTACAGAGGAGGAGCTTAATAATGCATTTCAGGATAATACAAGAGCCGTGTTTGGAGAAACTATAGCTAATCCTGCACTTACAGTTCTTGATATTGAGAAATTTGCCAGGGCAGCTCATGAGCATGGCGTTCCACTTATCGTTGACAATACATTCCCAACTCCTGTTAATTGCAGACCTATAGAGTGGGGAGCTGATATAGTTACACATTCTACAACCAAGTATATGGATGGACACGGAGCAGCAGTAGGCGGTGCTATAGTCGATTCAGGTAAGTTTGACTGGATGGCACATGCAGACAAATACCCTGGTCTTTGTACACCTGATGATTCATATCATGGTATTACATATGCTGAGAAATTCGGCAAGGAGGGTGCATTTATCACAAAATGTACAGCTCAGCTTATGAGAGACCTTGGATGTATACAGTCTCCTCAGCATGCATTTTTGCTTAATCTTGGTCTTGAGTCACTCCATGTAAGAATGCCAAGACATGTAGAAAATGCGCAGGCAGTTGCAGAATTTCTGAATGAACAGCCACAGGTTTCATATGTTAATTATTCAGGCCTTCCAAGCGACAAATATTATGAGCGTGCTAAGAAATATATGCCTAATGGTGGATGTGGAGTTGTTTCATTTGAGTTAAAGGGTGGCAGAGCTGCCGCAGAGACATTTATGAAGCATCTTAAGCTTGCAGCGATAGAGACTCATGTAGCTGATGCGAGAACATGCTGCCTTAATCCTGCAACATCTACACACAGACAGATGAATGAGGAGCAGTTAATTGCTGCTGGAGTTCCAGCAGGTCTTGTCCGTATATCTTGCGGATTAGAGGATAAGAAGGATTTGATAGCTGATTTGGCTCAGGCACTTGCAGCAATACAATAAATATAATACAGGAGTATGCTATGAATATATACATAACAAAGAAAATAAGGGCAGTTATCTCTCTTTTACTTATAGTTATAGTATTTGTGCATACTCCTGTTTTGCGTTTATGTGCATCGGATAGTGCCAAGAATGACAAGAGAGCATGCTGGATTTCATTTCTTGATTTTGAGACATATCTTAAGGATTTGGATGAAGCGGAGTTTACCGATACTGTATCTTCCATGTACGATAACATAAAGGCACACGGAATGAATACAGTGATAGTACATGTAAGGGCATTTGGAGATGCTATATATCCGTCCGATAACTTCCCTCAGGCAGAGTTTATTTCATCGTACAGGCGAATCATGGATTATGATGCACTTGATATCATGGTTAAGCTTGCACATGAAAAGGAGCTTACGATAGAGGCATGGATTAATCCATACAGACTGTCAAAGGATAATGAAACCACGGTAAGCTATAAGAACACCCTTTATTATGAAAAATATAAAGATTTCATAATAGAATATACCTCTTCATCAGGTGAGACTGCCTTATCTCTTGATCCTTCCAGAGCTGAAGCTGTCACCCTTATATGTGACGGCGTCAGGGAAATAGTTTCTAAATATGATGTGGACGGTATTCATTTTGACGATTATTTTTATATGCCGGGAATGGCGGATGATTTGGATGTTTCCACGAAAATGGAATATGTGAATACGCTTGTAAGGAGTGTATACTCGACAATAAAAGAGTGTAAGCCTTACTGTACATTTGGAATCAGTCCTGCGGGCAATACTGATAATGCAAGGTATCAGGGAGCAGACATAGATACATGGCTTTCTACCCCCGGATATATAGATTACATTATGCCGCAGATTTATTGGACGGATTCTTATTATACGAATGAAGGCATGGTTCATATGTTTTCTGACAGATGTAGTGAATGGCAGGCTCTTAACAAGCTTGATTTACCCATTTATGTGGGGCTTGCACTGTATAGAACGGGTGAACAGTCATCAGTTGATACGGGCTGGGCTAACTCAGATAGCAACCTGTGCGAGCAGTATAGTGCTGCGTATAACCTTGGCTATGACGGATATGCGTTGTTTCGTTATGAATGGCTCGACAAGGATATAGCTGTGTCAGAGCTTGGTAATCTTAGCGGTTTTATTGGAACAATACCTGACGGCTATGAATATACATCTGTATACAATAATGATAATGAAAATGATAATGTTGTGGATGATGTCAGATACACATATGTAAGTGTTGATAACATTTCATACACTGGAGATTTTGAATACAGAATATATAGAGCCGGATATGGCTGGCAGGGCTGGCAGACCGACAGTAAGCTAGGTTATATTGATGGTGAGACAAATGCAATACAGGTAAGACTTCCTGACACCTCTGTATATGATGTTATGTATCGTGTATATACAGACAAGGATGGCTGGCTTATGTGGAATATGAATTCGCATATAGCGGGTATACCGGACGGAAATGGTATAGTAACTGATGTACAGTTGGTTCTTATACCTAAGGGAGATTTCAATAGATTTTTTAATTATTAGCAGCACATCTTTTCGTGAAATGAGAGGATGTGCTATTTTTGTGCAAAAAAGAAGAATGAATTAAGATGTTAAAAAATGTTTGTGGTATTAAAGAATAATTGGTACAATATTAATTAAGGGGACTAATGATTTACATATTTTAATGGCGTTTGTATGTAGTTAGTAAGGAGGAAGAATGAAGGTAAAGAATATAATAAAGAGCATTATAAAAATAGTAATATTCTCGTTAATTATTATTAGTTGTTATCGTTGTGTTGCCAAAAGAATCGGTGAATATTCATTAAAATATAAAACTTACACATTAGATAAAGAACCAAGTTTTATTACTGCATCATTAGATGATAAATTGATATTAGTAATAGATGGCGAAATCAGGTTTATTGATTCCCAGATGAATGAAACTACCATACAATTAGAAATTAATGTTGCCAAGGTATTTTGTAGCGGTGATTGGTTTTGGATAATTGATGATAAAAATAATTTATATGCTTTACAAGTTTTTAAGGATAATACATATGAGTTATCGGATGTTATATTAGAAAATGTAATTTGTATTGCAGGACATGGAATAAATACAGAAAATGCAATAGCAATAACTACTGAAGGTGATGTTTATGTATGGGGAGAGGGTGACGTGTATTGCAGTGTAGGTATAGGAGTGAATACTGAAATTGAAAAGCCAATGAAGATAGATAATATAAGCAATGCTAAAGAATTGGTGCGTTTTAGAAATAATACTGCTATTCTTACTGAAAATGGAGAATTATATGTAATAGGAGAAATTTATAACATTACAGAAGAAATACAGAACTTTGTTCATCATATAGAGTATGTTACAGAATTTCAAAAGGTAAAAAGTGATTTAAAAATATCTCAAATTGAAGGATATTATTGCTTATATACAATTTATGAAGATGGTACGGCTTCGCGATGGAGAGGAATTACTAAAAATTCTGATGGTGATATAGTATTAGGAATGGGATATTCGGATTGGGAAAATGACATCCGGTTTTCACAGATATCATGTGGTGGATCATCTGGTATAGGCATGGGAACTGATAAAAAATTATATCTTTGGGGATATGATTTTATTGATAA
This sequence comes from bacterium, assembly GCA_963616385.1. Classification (GTDB taxonomy): domain Bacteria; phylum Bacillota; class Clostridia; order Lachnospirales; family Lachnospiraceae; genus Coprococcus_C. Next base: position 10,587 of record CAVELH010000070.1, read on the forward strand.
AATGAGCCAAAAATCAGATTATACCGTATATTATACACCGCAATTAATAGAATTTGATAAGCCGGTGGAAAATGTGTATGTATCAGACAATGTTGCATTTTTTAAAAATGGACTTGTGCTGTATATAGTACCTGATACGAGTGACTGGTAATAACCGTGTAGATATATGATACATGAAGATTAAGAGGGGTTTTGAATGAGTGGTACAAAGATTAAATAAAATGCAAATGAACAATAACAAATTAATTAAAGTATTAAAAACATATCCATATATTTTAACTATTATGGTTGTAGTTTATATGTTTTTTAATTTGGAAATTCCAGAGCCGGATATGGCTTATATTCCATGGTGGTATACTGTATATGAAGCGTTTGGAATATTATCTGACTTCTGCGTGATACCAGTTAATATAATTTTATTTATATTTAATATTATTATGTCGTTAAAGATAATAAAATATTCCTTTAAAATGTTAGAGGATGGAAACTCAACTGAAAGCATAATGAAATTAGCAATTGATTTTAAGAAGAATTATTTAATTGTATTTCTTATATTTATTGTATGTGGATATATAGGATATGAGATACCTTTATTTATTGTATTTTTAATTTGCTATTGCTGGTTTATGTTAATCATGAGTGGTTCAATAAGTTGTGCGGGATTCATAAAGGAGTATAGCGTTGATAATATTAAATTTATCAAAATGATTATTTGTGCTGTTGTGCAGTTTATACCATTTATAGATATTGTTGTTGCCAGAAAATGTCTTACTAATTTAAAGTACAGATAATATCTCATATGATAAATATGCAGCACATACAGGGGGTAAAAATGAAAAATAGTTTTTCGTTTACATTGTTAATGATGTTTCCGGTTTTTTTAGCTTTATATATAATTTTAGTATTGCTAATATCTACACTTTTTGAATCTGATGGGTTTATAGCATTATCATTAATTGCCATTGTATTTATGCTATTTGTTACATTTATATGTTCGGTTGTAGAGATAGCAATGCTCATAACTAAAAAGGATGATACATATGAGTTATTAAGAGTTAATATGATAATTAAAATGGTTCATATTGCAGGATTTATTATGCTTTTTATCTTAGCAGTCTTATTTGCAATTACTGTAGCGGGTGTGTTTTTATCAATTTTGATATGGTTTGTAAGCTGGATAATGATTATATTAAGCGGAAGCATTGGTTGTATAGGTATAAGAAATCTGGTCAAGCAGGGTGTGATTTCCAAAAGTGAAGGCGTGGAGCATTATATATGTCAGTTTATATTTTTCGTTGATGTGATAAATGCAGCAGCTCTTTATTATAAATTTTATAAGACAAATAAAAATGCAGAAAATTTTAACAGTATAAGGGCTCAAGAGAATGAGTGAAAC
>CAVELH010000071.1:0-11706 GCA_963616385.1 bacterium
GTGTAAGGGGATAGCGTTGTTCTGTGATATATTAAGTCCCGATAAAAAAGGTAAATATTCCTGAATATGAATGACAAATAATAAGATAAGTACAAAGAAAATATAAAATAATAAATATATTAATTATCAAATCACATGGGTAAATGTGGGAACGCCACAAACGTAGTTGAAAAAAAGATGCGATTGATTTTCTTTGATACTTTCATGTTTAAGCATATAATATTATAGGGATAAAAGCAATCCCCAAATATGAATTTCCATTAAAAATATTGTGAAAAAAATAAGAATTATCTTTACATGTTTATTTTTTGTGATAAACTAATAATAACTTTCAGGAAGGAGTGACTAGTATGAAAATTGAAAGATTGAGTGAAAATCAGATAAGATGTACACTTTATAAGTCAGACCTGGCAGACAAGGAACTTCTTTTAACTGAGTTAGCATATGGAACTGATAAAGCTAAAGAGCTATTTCGTGAATTGATGCAGCAGGCATCGAATGAATTAGGTTTTGAGGTGGATAATATACCACTTATGATAGAAGCTATACCTGTAAATCAGGAGTGCCTTGTACTCATCATAACTAAGGTTGAGGATCCTGAGGAATTAGATACCAGATTCTCAAGATTTACCAGACCTGTTGATAACAGTCAGGAGGATGATGACAGCGAGGATGAAGATGAGAATAATGATATTGCCATGATGAAGAATAAGGCTGCTGATGGTCTTATTGAAGCACTTGGCAACCTTGCTGATGGCTTGTCAGCACTTGGAGGAGCAAGAATACCTAACAATATGAGGGCAGCCTCTAAGCAGACAGCTAATAATCAGGAGGTATTCAGAATTTACGCATTTAAGTCCTTAGATCAGGTAATCCTGTCAGCGAAGATAGTAGATAAGATATATGACAGTGACAACACGTTATATAAGAATCCACAGGACAGTAAGTTCTATCTTTATATGACTAAGAACAGAAATTCCGATGGAGAATTTGTTCGCACCTGCAACCTTATAAGTGAATATGGCAGCAAGATTCGTGCCACATACGCAACTCCAAGCCATATGAAGGAGCATTACAAGCTGATAATTCCAACTAATGCGCTCCAGACATTGGCTGATTTATAAAGGACATAAAGAAAGCTTCCCGACTAAGCTATTTAGTATATGCTTAATCGGGAAGCTTTTTAATATGCTATTAATATTGATAATTAAAAGCTATTTAACTACTTCTTTTACTGCCTCAACTACAGCGTCCTTTGTAATACCGAAATACTCAAATAACTGTCCGCCGGGTGCAGAAGCTCCAAAGCCCTTCATTCCTACAAACTTACCATCTAAGCCGATATATTTGCCCCAGCCGAAATCAGCTAAAGCTTCAACGCCAACTCTTGCTCTGACATTGTCAGGAAGAATCTGAGCCTTGTATTCGTCCGGCTGCTCCTCAAAGACATCCATACATGGCATACTTACAACTCTTACATCAATACCATCTGAGATAAGCTCTTTCTTTGCCTCGACAGCAAGAGAAACCTCTGAGCCTGTAGCAATAATAATTGCATCAGGTGTATCCTTCTCTGAATCCTCTAAGATGTAGCCGCCCTTAAGAGCTTCTGTGCTGCTTCCATCAAGCTGAGGAAGATTCTGTCTTGATAATACAAGCGCAGTAGGTGATGTCTTATTGTTAAGTGCGTGATACCATGCTGCTGCACATTCTGTTGCATCTGCCGGTCTGTATACATGGAAGTTAGGCATAGCACGAAGCATAGCAAGCTGCTCGATAGGCTCATGTGTAGGTCCGTCCTCGCCAACACCTATACTGTCATGCGTGAGAACATAAGTCAAAGGAAGATTCATAAGAGCTGAAAGTCTTGCCATTGGCTTAACATAGTCACTAAATACGAAGAAGGTTGATACATAAGGTCTTAAGCCTCCGTGTAAAGCTATACCATTACCTATAGCTGCCATTGCAATCTCCCTGATACCGAAGTGAAGATTCTTGCCAAGTGGATTTTCCTTAGAAAAATCACCCTCATCCTTCATGTTTGTCTTAGTGGATGGTGCAAGGTCAGCAGCTCCTCCAAACATATTAGGTACAACATCCTTTAAGATGTTAAGAAGCTTGCCTGATACATTTCTTGTTGCTTCCGGCTTATCAAATGAGTTCCAGAAGTCATCCATATCATATAAGCACTTTGCGTTATCTTCATCATAATACTTATCCCACAATTCCTTCATCTCAGGATAAGCCTTGCAGTAGTCGGCGAAAAGCTTGTTCCATTCTTCTTCAACTAATGCCTTCTTGCTTGCTATATCAGCAAAATTATCATATACATCCTGATCTATAACAAATGGACCGTTGTCAGCTATACCAAGATTCTTGCGCATTTCTGCAATGTTTTCAACACCGAGAGGCTCTCCATGTGCGCTTGCCTTGCCTTCCTTGGCAGGACAGCCGGCACCAATCTTAGTCTTGATTTCAATCATGGAAGGTCTTGTCTTTTCTGCCTTTGCAGCCTCGATAGCCTTGCCGATTGCATCTAAATCATTGCCATCACTGACAAGCTGTGTATGGAAACCAAATGCCTCAAAACGCTGTCTTACGTTCTCACGGAAGGCGATATTGGTATCACCCTCGATTGATATATTATTAGAATCATAGAGTACGATGAGCTTCTCTAAGCCAAGTGTTCCGGCAAGCGAGAAAGCTTCATAGGAGATGCCCTCCATCATACATCCGTCGCCACCAAGTACATATGTGTAGTGGTCAACTACAGGATAATTTTCCTTATTAAATACTGCTGACAAATGTTTCTCTGCCATAGCCATACCTACAGCCATAGCCATACCTGCACCGAGAGGTCCTGTGGTAGCTTCAACACCTACTGTGTGGCCATACTCAGGATGTCCCGGAGTTTTTGAGCCAAGCTGACGGAAATTCTTCATGTCATCTATGGTTACTCCATAACCGAAGAAGTGAAGAAGTGAATATAAAAGTGTTGAACCATGACCACCTGATAATATGAAACGGTCTCTGTTTACCCAGTTTGGATTGGCTGGATTGTGGTTCATGTGCTTTGCCCATAACTCATATGCCATAGGCGCAGAGCCGAGGGGAAGTCCCGGATGTCCGGAATTAGCCTTCTGGATTGCATCCGCAGCCAACACTCTTATGCTGTTGACTGACTTTGTATCAATATTTGTACTCATGTCCAAATTCTCCTTAGTTATTTTGTGAACGTGCTAAAATTCTTAATATTCTTATAAACAGATTGACAATGTCAACATATAAGTTAGCCGCAGAATCGATAGCGTTATCATATGTCTTAGGAAGAGCATTTGCCTTAGCCCAGTCATAACCTATATATCCGCAGAAAATTAATACAACGATATAATCGATAAGACCGAGGTCAAAGCCTATAAAGCCCATTATAAGCTCAACAATAAGTGTTACAAGCAGCGTGACACCTAAGGTTCTTCCTATACTTAAGAAAAAGCTTGGTGCAAATGATGATACGAACATCATAATCAATGTCACTATTGCGGTTATTGCAAATGCAGTAGATACAGTGCTTGCGTATCCTGCCATTACATAGGTGTTCACTACAAGTGCAATAATCATGCCGAGTGGTAATACAATAAGATTGTAACCAACAAAGCTTACCACAGCACTGTCAGACTTGTTAATCATTGTAGTGCCGATTATTACCATAGCAAAGTATGCTATATAGAAGAATATCGGACTGCTTATGAAGAAATCAGCTATTGCGTTAAAGCCGAACTGAACCATAAGACAGTTTACTATAAAGCCATAGAACAGAGTTCCGCCAAGTGCAAGGTTATATGCGGTAGGTGATATCTCACGATAGCCACTCTGGTACTGTGCATAGCCTGAATTATATCCGTTGTAGCCTTGGTTATAATTCTGGTTATAGTCCTGATTGTAATTCTGGTTGTAACCTTGATTATAATTTTGATTGTAGTTCTGATTGTCATTAAAAGCCATATCGGATACCTCCTTTAATTAACGGTTCTCCTTCTCAGCCAGATATTCATTTATAGAAGTGATAACCTCATCAACATTCATGCCGTGTACCATGCATGCCTCCTCAAGAGACTCCATAGCTGCTGAAGGGCATCCTACACAATGCATACCTGATGCCATAAGAATAGCTGCGTTACCTGGATCGATTTCAATAATTTCGTGGATTAGCATAGATTTGTTAATTGTTTGTGCCATAATCCAAACCTCCTTAAAAATGTTTTTACCATATTATATATGTTTCCATATCTACGATATAGTAGTTTACCATAGATATCGCAAGTATACCATATTAGAGAAAGAAATGTCTATAAAATGTGGTTAAAATTCTGTGACGCACACTTGTATACTGTATACAAGTGGTGTATTGAAAAAAGTACATTTTTTTGTTCTTTTTTCGTTGACGTGTATACAATTTAAAATTATAATATAGACAAGCTCAGAGATTAGGCGGGGGTACATGGCAGCTAAGTTATAATTACTATATGAATTATGTTGCCGGACGTCGGTTTCTGACGGATAATTCAAGCATATAAATATCCGCATACATAGCGGAAGAAAAAAAGGAGGAATATAAAGCAATGTTGTTAAAGTTAAACGCATTGGAAGCAGAAGGCTGGAACGGTTTCGTACCAGGTAAGTGGCAGAAAGAAGTAGAGGTTAGAGACTTTATTCAGAAGAACTATACACCATATGAAGGTGATGATTCTTTCCTTGCAGATCCTACACAGGATACAAAGGATTTGTGGCAGATGGTTCTTGACCTTTCTAAGAAGGAGAGAGAAGCAGGCGGAGTTCTTGACATGGATACAAAGGTTGTATCTACACTTACTTCACATGGTCCTGGATACCTTGACAAGAGCAAGGAGAAGATCGTTGGTTTCCAGACTGACAAGCCTTTCAAGAGAGGTATGAACGTATACGGTGGTATCCGTATGGCTATGAAGGCATGCGAGGATAACGGATACAAGGTAGATCCTGAAGTCGTAGAGTTCTTCACAACTCACAGAAAGACACACAATGCAGGTGTATTTGATGTATATGATCCTGAAATCAGAAGATGCCGTACAAACCACATCATCACAGGTCTTCCAGATGCATACGGTCGTGGACGTATCATCGGTGACTACAGAAGAGTAGCTCTTTACGGTATTGATTTCCTTATCGAGGACAAGAAGATTCAGAAGGAGTCATTCGGTGAGGTTTATACAGATGACGTTATCAGAGGCAAGGAAGAGATTTCAGAGCAGATTAGAGCTCTTGGCGAGTTAAAGCAGATGGCTGCTGCATACGGAATTGATATTTCTAAGCCAGCTAAGAACGTTCAGGAAGCAATTCAGGCATTATACTTCGGATACTTAGGAGCAGTTAAGGAGCAGAATGGTGCAGCTATGTCACTTGGCCGTACATCTACATTCCTTGATATTTATGCTGAGAGAGATCTTAAGAATGGTACATTTACAGAGGAGCAGATTCAGGAGTTCGTTGATCACTTCGTTATGAAGTTAAGATGTGTTAAGTTCGCAAGAACACCTGAGTACAACTCAATCTTCGCCGGAGATCCTGTATGGGTTACAGAGTCACTTGGTGGTATGGGTGTTGATGGACGTACACTTGTTACAAAGATGAGCTTCCGTTATCTTCATACACTTGACAACTTAGGTACAGCACCAGAGCCAAACCTTACAGTTCTTTGGTCAACAAGACTTCCTATGAACTGGAAGCAGTATTGTGCTAAGATGTCAATCAAGTCTTCATCAATCCAGTATGAGAACGATGATTTGATGAGACCAGTTCATGGTGATGACTATGGTATCGCATGTTGCGTATCTTCAATGGTTATCGGTAAGGAAATGCAGTTCTTCGGAGCTAGAGCTAACCTTGCTAAGTGTCTCCTTTACGCTATCAACGGTGGTGTTGATGAGTGTACAGGCGTACAGGTAGGTCCTAAGTACAGACCAATTACTTCTGAGTACCTTGACTTTGATGAGGTTATGGAGAAGTTTGATGATATGATGGAGTGGCTTGCTAAGGTATATGTAAGTGCCCTTAACATAATTCACTACATGCATGATAAGTATGCATATGAGAGAATTCAGATGGCTCTTCATGACAGAGATGTTAAGAGATACTTCGCTACAGGTCTTGCAGGACTTTCAGTAGTAGCTGACTCACTTTCAGCTATCAAGTACGCTAAGGTTAAGTGTATCAGAAATGAGCAGGGTATCGTAACTTCATACGAGACAGAGGGAGATTTCCCTAAGTATGGTAACAATGATGACAGAGTTGATAGCATCGCTGCAAGCCTTGTTTCAACATTTATGCACAAGCTTAGAAAGCATCACGTATACAGAAATGGTTTCCCTACAATGTCAATTCTTACTATTACATCTAACGTAACATATGGTAAGAACACAGGTGATACACCTTGTGGTAGAAAGCATGGACAGCCATTCGCACCTGGTGCTAACCCAATGCACAAGAGAGATACACATGGTGCTCTTGCATCACTTTCATCAGTTGCTAAGCTTCCATTCATGGATTCACAGGATGGTATCTCAAATACATTCTCAATCATTCCTGGCGCACTTGGCAAGGAAGATCAGGTATTTGCAGGCGACCTTGATGTAGACCTTAAGCTTGACTAATTCGTATACCCTGTAGTAATACAGGAATAAGGGATGAGATTCAATGGATAATGGTTTAAATAATGTAGACGATATCGTAGCTATGCTTGACGGTATGGTTGCTAACGGACATGGACACATTAATGTGTCCTATGATCCGGAGCAGGAAGGTAAGGAGGTTGAGACACTTGGTTGTCTTGACTGTGCAAAGGGTAACCTTGCATGTTCAGTTCCTACCTTGCATGAAGGTATAGACGATGCGTTTGAAGAAGATTAAATAATATTGATATAGGAGGATTATTAAAATGGCTAGTACACAGCAGATTGATAACTTGGTTAGCATGTTAGATGGATATGCAGAAAAAGGTGGATATCATCTTAATGTTAATGTATATAACAGAGAGACTCTTTTAGATGCTCAGAAGCATCCAGAGAACTATCCACAGCTTACAATTCGTGTATCAGGATACGCAGTTAACTTTATCAAGCTTACTCCAGAGCAGCAGGCTGATGTTATCTCTCGTACATTCCACGAGTCTATGTAATTGACATAATTAATGCAGTTACAGAGTGCTGTCAGTATATGGCAGCACTCTTTTTTTACCAAATAATATAAGAGAATATAAAAATTGTTTATAATATGTTTCATCGTAAAATGAAACAGGATATATTGGTCACATAATATTAAAAATAATATATAGTTATATATAATAATTCATAATGTGGTATAATAAAAATATATATTTATGGTATAATGAAGATAATAATGTAGAGTGCTTATATGACATTGTGTAATGTTATATGTCGTGAAAAGTGTTATTAAGCATGATACAGTGTATTTATAAGTGCATAAGAGATTGGAGATAAACGATATGGAAGGTATGATACATTCGATAGAGACCTTTGGAACTGTTGATGGTCCGGGTGTGAGATATGTAGTTTTTGTAAAGGGATGTCCTATGAGGTGTCAATATTGCCATAACCCAGATACATGGGAGATGGCTGGTGGAACAAAGATGACACCTGAACAGATTTTGAATGACTATGACAGCTATAAGCCTTTCCTTAAGGGAGGCGGACTTACAGTTACAGGTGGAGAGCCGCTTGTACAGATAGATTTTCTTATAGAATTATTTGAGGGCGCAAAGAAGAAGGGTATTCATACCTGCCTTGATACATCAGGAATAATGTTCAGAAGAAATGTGCCTGAGATATTTGCAAAATATGAGAGGCTTATGGAGAGTACAGACCTTATTATGCTTGATATCAAGCACATAGATCCTGAGGAGCACAAGAAGCTTACAGGACAGCCTTGTGATAATATATTTGATTTCCTTAAGTACCTTGATGAAAAGGGCAAGGAAATCTGGATTCGTCATGTACTTGTTCCGGGTATAACTCTGATACCTGAATATCTTGACAGGTTAGGTTATTTTATAGGACAGTTTACACATATCAAGGCATTGGATGTGCTTCCATATCATGATATGGGTAAGACCAAATATGAACAGATGGGTATAGATTATGTCCTTAAGGATGTTAAGCCGGCTACGAAACAGCAGGCAATAGAAGCAAGAGGAACAATTCTTGCTGCAATGAAGAGAAGAAGACAGGAAATGAAGGACGCCGGAGAGCTGTAATAAATGTGCATAAATCCGCCATCATATCGCATATTATGAAAATAAGTGGTATGTATGGCGGATTTTTTGATGGGTAAAATAAAGAATATAATATCAGGTAAAAAGGGCAAATTTATAATTGGATTTGCGGTATTGTTTGTGATGATAATTGTAAATTGCGTGTTGTATTTCAGCGAGGCAGTAAACCCTGATGATGAGTTAGTGGTTGTGATAGATGCTGGTCATGGCGGAAATGATCCGGGTAAGGTTAGTGCAAATGGTGTAGATGAGAAGGATGTAAATCTCTCGATAGCGCTTAAGCTTAGGGATGAGTTAGAGGAGCGGGGAGTTAAGGTTGTGATGACAAGGGAGAATGATACCTCAATCGCAACTCCCGGAGCAACGAATAAAAAGACATCAGACATGAATAACAGGATAGAGATTATTAATTCCTGCCATGCAGATATGCTTATAAGTATTCACCAGAACAGCTATACCAGCCCGGACGTAAAGGGAGCGCAGGTGTTTTATCACGGAACGTCTGAGGATAGCAGAATAATAGCTGAGACCTTGCAGAGAGCTTTGATTGAGCAGGTAGATAAGGATAACAAGAGAGAGGCAAAGGAAGGAAACGATTATTTTATATTGAGAAAAAGCACATGTCCGGGGGTTATTGTTGAATGTGGTTTCTTAAGCTGTCCTGAGGAGGCAGCTAAGCTTGTAGATGAAGAGTATCAGGAAAAAATTGCAAAGGCTATTGCGGATAGTGTGTGTAAATTAGACAATGACAAATAAAAATATCCGCATATAGCACATAACTATAAGCGGATATCAATATTAGCACCGATATTAGGATTGACAGACTGCTCCATCATGCTTGTAAGCATATCACCGTTGGTCTCCATCATATCGAGGGACTTCTTCAGGATGGATGTGTCAATCGCATTCATTGTCTGGGTATCAGATAATGAGATATTCATGCTATTTAGTGATGTTATATTCATGTAACGCACCCCTTAAAATATATCTAATAAAATTATAAACTAATATGTGAAAATATGCAATTATTAAATGTGTCCATTTTTTCACAAAAAGTAAATTGACATTGGAATAATGCAATGTTAAAATATAATTGTTACAAAAAGTAACACATTTGTAATATATTGTTAATAATATATTAAGTCAGGGTAAATTTTTTATAAACAAAGCCTTGCAGTAAAAAATGGTAATAATGTGTGTGGTAGATGATACCTATATATGAGACTGTACAATATAAGTATATTGTTGTACAGTCTTTTGAATTTTCTTTTTTCAATTATAGTCTTTTAGAATTCAATTTTTTGTTAATATTGTGTAAAAATATGTTGGAAAAAGCTTGTTCTTATGTTATAATTACCATAATATATTTCCTTAGGTAATACATATAAGGTTATATATGAGTTTGACCAAAAAGGAGTGGGGCAACATGAATTACATCATTAGTGGTAAAAATATCGAAGTTACAGATGGTTTAAAAACAGCAATTTATGACAAACTCGGGAGGTTAGAGAAGTATTTTACAGATGATACTGATGTTCAGATAACATTTTCTGTTGAGAAGGAAAGACAGAAGATAGAGGTAACAATTCCTATGAAGGGACATATCATCAGAGCTGAGCAGGCAAGTGAGGATATGTATGTATCTATAGATATGGTTGAGGAAGTTATCGAGCGTCAGATTACACGTTATAAGAAGAAGATTCTTGATAAGGAGCAGAATTCAGCATATATTCAGAGTGATTTCTTTGATGTGGATGATGAGGACGATGAGGAAGTTAAGATTATCCGTAGCAAAAAGTTCGCTGTAAAGCCTATGTATCCTGAAGATGCATGCATCCAGATGGAATTATTAGGACACAGCTTCTTCGTATTCCGCAACGCAGAGACAGATGAGGTTAATGTAGTATATAAGCGTAAGGGTAATACATATGGACTTATTGAGCCACAGTTCTAGGCTCATCATATAATTAGAAGAGCTGCCATACCATTTAGATAGCCTTAAGCAAGGTTATTCAGGGTATGGCAGCTTATTTTATATAAGATTATTTATTGCAATTACATTTGCCCTTGTCAACACAAGGTGCAACACGGTCAAATGCTGGATTAAATGCATAGAAGTTCTTCTCATCAAGTCTGTCAGTCACAAGTCTCAAACATTCTCCGAATCTCTGGAAGTGAACTATCTCACGTTCACGAAGGAATTTAAGTGGTTCGCACACGTCAGGATAGTCCTTTGTGAGACGAATGAGGTTATCGTAGGTTGAGCGGGCTTTCTGCTCTGCCGCAAGGTCCTCGTAGAGGTCAGTTATAGGATCACCCTTGCTCTGGAACTCGCAGGCATTGAAAGGTATGCCGCCTGCCGCCTGTGGCCATAAGCCTAATGTATGGTCGACGTAGTATTTGTCAAAGCCTGATGACTTGATTTCCTCCATAGAGAGGTCCTTGGTCAACTGATACACGATAGTTCCTATTATCTCAAGGTGTCCGAGCTCCTCAGTTCCTATATCGTTAAGTGTAGCCATAGCCTCCTTGTAAGGCATGGAGTAACGCTGAGACAGATATCTCATAGATGCCGCAAGCTCACCATCGGGACCGCCAAACTGACTTATAATAGCCTGAGCAAGCTTCGCATTAGTTTCCTTTATATTAACAGGACATTGAAGTCTTTTTTCATATACCCACATTTAGCAACCACACTCTCCTTCCCAAGGCCAAGGCTTATTTACCCAGTCCCAATAATTACTAACATTTACATCATATTTGCTGATTGGACCATACATCTCTGTGTAGTCGGAAACTGCTTCGCAGCGTAAATGCTTGTAATGGTTATAAGCGTCGATTGCCTCCTGACAATCAGGGTGAGTGTCAAGGAAAAGCACAATCTCATCAAGCATAAATGAGAATTGGTTAATCATAGAAAATAATTCTTTTTGAGACATTCTCTTCATTTACATCTTCCCCCTTGAACCACAGAATATAAGATTTAACTCAGGGAAAGCTGTGCCCTGACAGAGTGCAGTCTCAGGACTGTTTAACTCTGACCATTTCTGCATAGGCACATAAGCCATGGCTATAGGCATGTGTCTCATGTGAGGGTTGCTGTCCTTGCAGTCGCAGTTGCTCTCAGGCTTTGGAGATGAACCGCAGCCACAGCTGGAGTTGTTGTTTTGATGCATATGTGAATTCATGTTAGAATTCATGTTGTTGCCGCGCTGGTTTGGATTCATGTTGCATGGGCTGTTGCTTCTGCCATAACCACCGCGACCATAATTTCTATATGGTTCCAAAATTATATACCTCCTAAATAAGTTCGATACATATATTTTTTCATATCGGTATGGTTTATTTTATGTAGGAGGGTGGGAAGTGTGAATATATGGGGG
>CAVELH010000072.1:0-11699 GCA_963616385.1 bacterium
GGGAACAGGGATTACGAATTCCGACAGATACCATTAACATTACTTAAAAAAGAAAAAATTAATATTAAAACCAAAACTTCAGTAGTATATATCAACAATATAACAAAGCTTTAATTTCCAGATATCAATTTCTTAATATTCACCACAAACCATTTGAATTTCCACATAAAAGAAGTATAATAACACATAATACTGAAAATAAACTTAAGATATTTTGAAAGGGATACAACATGAAGAGAGTTCTCATGCTGGCGACGACTGCCGCGATGATTGAGCAATTTAATAAAGACAATATATTAATCTTAACTGACATGGGTTATGAGGTTCACATGGCTGGCAATTTTGATGTTGGCAATCCTATTTCAAATGAAAGGCTCGATGCATTTAAGGTATGGCTTGAAAAACATGGTGGAAAATGGTTTAATATACCAGCTACAAGAAACCCTTTTGACATTAAGAACAATCGTGCTGCACTTAAGCAGGTAATTTCACTTATACATGAATATAATTACGATTTTATACACTGTCATACTCCTATTGGTTCAATAATAGGAAGAATGGCAGCCAAAAGGACAAAAACAAAAATAATATACACCGCTCACGGATTTCACTTTTTTAAGGGAGCTCCCCTTAAAAACTGGCTGCTCTATTATCCGGCTGAATGGCTTTTCTCATGGCAGACAGATATGATAATAACCATAAACCACGAGGATTACAGGCGTGCAAAAAGACACCTTCATGCAAAAGAGGTACGATTTATCCCCGGTGTCGGTCTTGATGTAAATAAATTCAACACATATAAGGTTGACCGTCAGGCAGAGCGAAAAAAGCTCGGAATACCTGATGATGCATTTGTGTTGCTCTCTGTAGGTGAGCTTATGTCAAGGAAAAATCAGATTATTGTAATAGAGGCTCTCCATAAGCTTAGTAATCCTGATATATATTACCTTGCTGTAGGACAAGGCGAGCTACAGAGCTTATACGAGGATAAGATTGCTGAATATAAGCTTGGCAACAATGTTAAGCTTCTCGGCTTTAGAGATGATGTAATAAAGCTCTGCAAGCTTGCAGACTGCTTTATACACCCATCTATACGAGAAGGGCTTGGAATTGCCCCACTTGAAGCTATGGCGAGCGGACTTCCACTTATATCCTCAGATATAAATGGAATGAAGGACTACACAAAGGACGGAAAAAGTGGCTGCTGCATCAATCCTACATCCGTAGATGATGCTGCAAATGCAATAAATAAAATATTTACGAACCCTGATTTTGCGAAAGCCTGTGGAACATATAACACTAAGGAAGCTATGAAATATGATATTTCAAGAAGCCACAGGGAAATGAAAAAAATATACCAAGAATTTGCGAAGGATATATAATAACATGAACGAGACATTTATGAAAGAAAAACCTGTATTACCACTGCTGTTATCTATGGCACTTCCAATGGTAATCTCAATGCTTGTAAACTCCCTATATAATATTATAGACAGCTACTTTGTAGCAAAAATAAGTGATGATGCAATGACTGCACTGTCACTTGTTTTTCCTATACAGAATTTCGTAAACGCTGTTGCAATAGGCTTCGGTGTGGGAATAAATGCTGTCGTTGCACTGTATCTTGGAGCTAAGGATATGGACAACGCCAACGCCGCAGCAACACACGGAATGTTATTATCTGCAATCCACGGAATAGCAATGACCATTATCTTCATAGTTATTATGCCTTCCTTCTTAGATATTTTTACAGATAATAAGACTATAATTGACATGGGAGTACGTTACTCAAAAATAGTGTTCTTATTCTCAATAGTCATAACAACTGATTTAGTTTTTGAAAAAATATTTCAGGCTGTAGGAAAAATGACCGTAACCATGATTGGACTTATGTTTGGCTGCATAACAAACATAATACTAGATCCAGTTTTGATATTTGGAATAGGTCCATTTCCAAAAATGGGAATTGAAGGCGCTGCCCTTGCAACAGGTCTCGGTCAGGTAGTGACGCTTATAATATATCTTTTGGTTTATTTTATAAAGCCTATACATGTTAAGCTTGGCATGAAGTATATTGTCAGACGAAGCGGTCTTAACAAAAAGCTCTACTCAATAGGAATACCGGCTATTCTTAATATGGCACTTCCTTCGTTGCTTACAACAGCATTAAATGCAATTCTCAGCACATATTCCCAGATATATGTACTGATACTTGGTATATACTACAAGCTCCAGACCTTCCTGTACCTTCCTGCAAATGGCGTTATTCAGGGAATGCGTCCTGTTATAGGATATAACTATGGTGCAGGCGAGCACAGGCGTGTAAACAAAATATATAACATAACCCTTGCCATGACAGGTATAATAATGGTTATCGGCACAATTATCTGTCTGGCATTTCCAGAGTGGCTTATCGGCTTATTCTCAACAGATGCGGTTACTATATCCGAAGGAAAAAATGCACTCAGAATAATATGTGCCGGCTTCATAGTATCATCGGTATCAGTAACCTCATCAGGTGCTTTAGAGGGACTTGGAAAGGGTGCTCCATCACTATTAATATCATTGCTCAGATATGTTGTTATAATAATACCTGTAGCATTCATATTAAGTCACATTGTCGGAGTAAACGGTGTATGGAATGCTTTCTGGATAGCCGAAGCTATAACCGCATTTGCTGCATTTAATATATACAGACATACGGTTAAGCCCGGCAAAGCCTTTATGCAAGTTTAAGATAATATAATAAAAACATACCCACAAATGTTCCAAAGAACATTGTCACACATATAAATACTCTTAACTTATTAAATGGAATACAGCTTTTTACAACTGCTGCCATAGTAGTAAATATCAGGCATAGATACATAATCAGATGTATTTGTGCCTGTGAAAAAGGCAAAAGCAAATCAACCAACATTATCAGCACGGTAACTATAATTGCAAATGGTGTTGCCCTTCTAAGTGATGTCTTAAGGAAATCTCCCTTTATCTGTCTTGTATCTGACTCAAGTATTGTCAAGAAAGAAGGCCATGCCTCCATCGCAGCATCAACAAGTGTTATCTGTATAGGAATAAACGGAAATGGAATATTTTTAATCAGACAATAAACTGACAACAGTACAGAATATATTGTCTTTATAAAAAATACACCTGCTGTTCTTGTCACATTATTTACAACCTTTCGTCCCTCAAGAACAATCTGTGGCAGATAGGTAAAATCTGACTCTAACAATACAATCTCTGATATCTGACGGCTGGCATCACTTCCCTCGGAAACTGCAATAGAACAATCCGCAGTTCTTAAAGCCAGCAAATCATTGACGCCATCACCCGTCATACACACCTTATGTCCATGTCTCTTTAGTGCAAGTACAAGCTCCTGCTTCTGCTTAGGTGTTGTACGTGCAAACACAGAGTATCTCTCACATATATCATCATAATCTATCTCACCATCTATCGATGACATATCTATTGCACAATTCCACCCTGATAAGCCAGCCTTTTTTGCAGTAAGAGAAACCGTCTTTAGATGGTCACCTGAAATTACCTTAACCGCTACGCCCTCTCTTGCAAAGTAATCAAGTGTTTCAGACACATTCTTCCTTATGTTATCCTCCAATGCAATAACACAGACAGGTCTGATATCTGAAGGTAATTTGTCACCATCCTCCCAGATTTCATCACTAATTCCAACTGCTATCACACGATATCCATCATCAAGCAGAGCTAACGCCTCTTTTTTCTCCGGCATAAGTCTTTCACTCGCACCTACAAAAACTGTACCCATGTTTTTAAAACTCACAGCGCCCCATTTCCTTTTAGATGAAAATGGAATGTTTCCAATAGGTGAATAAATGGGTTCAGGTGCAAATTTCTTCTTCAAAGCCTTTGTTGTAGCATTATTATCAATACTTGCCGCAAGATATGATGAAACTATATCGTCTGCATTTGCATCAAATCTTACAACACTGTTGACACTCATTTTTCCGTCTGTAAGTGTTCCTGTTTTATCAAGGCACAATACGTCTGCATGTGCAAGTGTCTCAAGAGAATATATATTTTGAATTAATATCTTCTTTTTTGACATCCTGATTACACCATTTGCCAAGGAAACAGATATAAGAAGTACAAGTCCCTTAGGAAGCATACCTAAAATAGCCGCCGCAGATGACAATACTGCTGTGTTCATATTATTTCCGCGAAGCAAAAAAGCCTCCACGAACAATAAGACACCAAGCGGAACAATCAGAAAGCTTGTAAATCTCGTTACCCTTCTCATAGAGCCGAGCAGCTCGCTATATACCTTCTTACCACTTTTAACCTCATTTGTAAACTTGTTTACATAATTATCTTCTCCTACATGAGTAACCCTCGCATAACATTTTCCCGAAATGACAAAGCTTCCTGATAATAATTCATCGTCCTGCTCTTTGACAATACCATCACTCTCTCCTGTGATAAGCGACTCATCCACTTCTATAGAGCCTGATACAACAATCGCATCATTGCATATCTGCCTGCCACTCTCCAACACTACTATATCATCTAACTCAATATCATCAGGAGAAACTGTCTCCTCAGCGTTATCCCTCAGAACTGTCACATATGGCTTATTCAGAATTGAGAGCTCATCAACCATCTTCTTAGCTTTACATTCCTGAACGATACCTATAACGGTATTTAAAATAACAATCACTATAAACAGCATATTTGAGTATGCTCCAATAGCAAAAAGCATAACTGCAATTATTAAATTAAGTAAATTAAATAATGTAAATATATTATCCTTAAATATTTCTGCCAACGATTTTGTTTTCATGAATTCTCACCCTCTCGTCAATTTTTCTTATAATAAATTCCCCCAAAAAACCTGCCATAATTCCAATTAACATTCCGGCAAATACGTCTGTCGGATAATGCACATATAGATAAAGTCTTGAAAATCCTATTAATAAAGCCACTATCATAGATGGAATCCACAGTCTGTTTTTGGCAAACAGCATTGCTGATGCAGCAGCGAAGGATGCACCCGTATGTCCAGACGGAAACGAATAATCTGTCGGACGCGAAATCAAAAGGCTTATAGTCTTATTTACCTCACATGGCCGTATTCTGGCAACGAGAGGTTTAAGAATAATGTTACAGCAAAGCACCTCTATCACAAGTGACGCGATAACTGAAAAGCCAAGCTTTCTTGTCTTGGGGAATATTAAAAGTAATATTGAAGCTGCTATCCATATAGCTCCCCCATTTCCAAGCTTTGTTATGACAGGCATAACCTTATCTAATACATCACATCTTATATGAGTCTGTATAAAATCAAGAATCGCAAAATCCATACTCTTCACAGCTCCTCTCTATTTCACATCTGTATACCAGACACGCTTTCGCTGCAAATGCGCTTATGTCACATTTATCACTTATGAGCTTAGAATTTTCAGAGAATTTATATTGTAATTCAGGTGAATCACTAAATTCCTTAAGCCTGCCCGCAAACTCATTTCCATCGCTGTACTGCCATCCATTTAAGCCATCAAGAAGAACCCCATTAAGGCACTCATCTCTCCGGCATAGCAATGGCAATCCACTTGAAATTGCCTCAATGTATGTAAGTCCCTGAGTTTCACTGACAGAGGCACTTACAAATATATCTCCCAGCTTATAATACATGCCTACCATATCGGGTTTCACCATACCTGCAAAAATAACCCTGTCCTCCAATCCAAGAGAAACAGTCCGCTGTTTTAACTCCTCTCTGTATGGTCCATCACCGACAAATAAAAGTATATATTTTTTATCTCTTAATCTGACCATATAATTTATAAGCTAGTCACAATTTTTCTCCTTAGCAAGCCTTCCAACATATAGTAGAACCTTATATCCATCAGGAATATTTAACTCTGCTCTTAATTCATTAAGTCTCTCCTCGTCAACCTTGCCCTTGTACTTATTACAATCTATTCCAGTCGGAACTACATATATAGGTGTCTCTATATCGTAGCTCTCAAGTATATTTTGCACCTTAACTGTAGGCGCTATAAGTGCATTTACTCTTTTTGCCACAACCCGCGACAATAATCTCACCGCATCATATCCCCATTTTTTTACAGGAGATATATAATGTGTATAATCCTCATAGATTGTATGATATGTGTGGATAAGCGGTATATTTAATTCCCTTGCAATTCTAAGTGCAAGCTGAAATGTACTGAATTCACAGTTAGAATGAACTATGTCAGGTTTCCACTCTATAATTTCTTCAAGCCATCTGCCTGCTCCGGCAGTCCTTATCCTTGCTCCCGGATATATTTTTCCTGCCGGACATGAACCTATATATATAACTCCATTTTCCTCATACGAATGTGTTGTCGGGGATAATGTAAGTATTTTTACCTGATGTCCCAACTGCTCTAACCCTGATTTTAAATTTAATATTGAGGTTACCACTCCATTTACAGCCGGTTTATACCAATCACTGGTTATAAGTATTTTCATAAGTCATTCTCCTTTCCTTACAATATAAGAATAAAATACAGGCTTAAATTATCTTTTTATAAAATATAAACTATTTATAAAATAAAAAGGCACACCGGAAAGTTTAAAACTCTCCGATGTGCCTTTGACGTACTGACAATATTTAAAAACAAGCTAACCCTTAAATCTATACCCTGCTCCCCATACAGTTTGGATATATCTTGGGTTGGCAGGATTTTCTTCTATTTTCTCACGAAGTCTGTTTATATGTACTGCAACTGTGGCATTGTCACCCATTGCCTCCATTCCCCATACCTTTTCATAAAGTGTCTCCTTGTCAAACACCATATCCGCATTAAGCATCAGAAAAAGCAGCAGCTCATATTCCTTGTTTTTTAGCTCTATTTCTCTTCCATCTACATATACCCTGTGAGTGCCTGTATTGACACTTATTTTGCCAAGCTTTATCTCTGACGGTGAATTATCCGTGTCAGCTAATCTCTTGTACTGTGCAAGATTAGCCTTTACACGAGCCACCAATACTGCCGGTGAAAAAGGCTTTTCTATATAGTCATCTGCACCAAGACCGAGACCTCGTATCTTATCTATGTCCTCCTGTCTTGCAGTAACCATAAGTATAGGTATGTTAATTTTCTCCCTTAATCTACGGCATACTGTAAATCCATCCATCTTAGGAAGCATTAAATCAAGTAAAATCAGATTATATTCTCCACTTAAGCCCATCTCCAAGCCTGACAGTCCATCACCCGCAATTGTCACATCAAAACCATCCACCATAAGATAGTCTCTCTCAATCTCAGCAATAGCTTCATCATCTTCTATTATCAATATCTTCTCCATCTTCCAAACCTCCTATAGGCAGATTAATACATATCTCCAATCCACCTGTACTAATGTTTTTCGCATGAATTTCTCCATCCATATGCTTTACTGCATTTGCAACAATCGCAAGACCAAGACCACTGCCCCTGTTAGGATTTTGTCTCGCAGGATCACTTCTGTAAAATACCTCAAATAAATGTGAAAGTGCCTCCTCAGGTACACCAGGTCCATCATCTGTAAATGATAATTGGCATACCTCTTCAAGCTTCTCTACAGTTATAAAAGCATGTCCCCTGTCCTTATTCTTATATTTTAAGCTGTTACTAAGAATATTAGTAACTATTCTTTGCATATATACTGCATCCGCATATATATATACCGGTTCAAGCTTAGTATCAATGTCAAGACCATCCTTGCTGTATTCCTCCCTGATACCATTTACGGTATCAAGTATAAGCAAATCAAGTCTGAAAAATGATTTGTGCTCAGGATATTCATCAAGCTCCATCTTAGAGAACAAAAATAGCTGTGACACTATATGCTCCAAATCCATAGCCTTATCCCTGATTGTATTAAGATACTGCCTCTGCCTCTCAGGAGTTCTCGCCACACCATCAATAAGTCCCTCCACATATGCCTGTATTGACGTGAGTGGTGAACGTATATCATGAGATATTCCCGCAACAAGCTCCCTTCTGCTTTTCTCCTGCTGCTGAATCGTATTAACCATATCCTTAAGCCTTACCGCCATCTCATTAAATGCTTCACATACAGGTAAAAACTCGTCCTCCCTGTTATATGTGATTCTGTAATCTAATCTTCCATCTCTTAACTCATGAACGCCATCAGCCAGCATATCAAGAGGCTCCTCGACACGTTTTATAACAAACTTAGTCAAAAATCTATTGGTTAATAAAATTGACATGAACACAGTAAATATAATCAATATTGCTGAGAATACCATCGCAGCTTTTATCTCTGAAAAGGATGTACTGTTAAAGTATTTTCCATACAGATATATCCTGTATATAGTACCATCTATATCTGCCCTTTTATAGTATAAGCCACGTCCATCCTGCATTATAACAGTACTGTCATCAAACATATCGGCAGCCTCCATCATCTGCCCATCCATCTCGTCATACACACCATATGAATATATTACATTTTTGTCCTCAGTACATATACTCATAGCCATATTGTTTCTGTCGAGGAATGACTCCGCCTGCTTATATCCCTTTTGTTCCCTTATCCCATGCTCCACCATCTCTGATATCGCAGCACAGGTCATATCAAAATCCTCATCATCTATTCCAACTCCCCAGCCATTTATAAATCCATACCAAATAACAAGACTGCATATTACACCTATAATGGCAGTCGCTATAACAGGCACTAAAATCATCAGAATATTAGACCAGAATAATCTTTTCTTAATAGTCATGTCTCATCATCCTTTCATAGGACGATTATAGCATTATTTATATGAATATTTATAAACTAAATATAAATTATAGCTCCTCATGTGTAAGCAGTCTCTTATAGCTTATATCCATCAAAAATGCCCCAAGCGGTGCAGTAATTATTATTCCCAAGACTGCAACTGATAAAACTATCTGTCCACATCCAAGACCTGCCGCAAGAGGAATTGAACCTATTGCCGCCTGCACCGTAGCCTTAGGCAGATATGCCATCACACAAAACAGCCTTTCCTTAAATGAAAGCTTTGTCTTAATCATACAGCAGACCACACCACATGCTCTGAATATAAGTGCAACAAATATCATTACCATAGCATAGATTCCTGCCTTTGCCATATATCTGATATCCACAGCCGCACCTACTAAAACAAATAATATTACCTCAGCAGCAATCCACAGCTTACCGAACTTTTCTGATAATCGTCCAGATACACTTGCAGGACATTTTACCTTTAACATACACGCCATACTCACAACTGCAAGAAGTCCTGACACAGCTACAATATCAGTAAGCCATCCCTCTATTGCAACAAGCACAAATGATACGCCAAGAACAATAATAACCTTAGTACTGTTTCTTATACAATGCTTATGTGCATATGCTGTCTCAAAAAACAAACTGAGAATTAATCCTACTATCGCACCAAGTATTACTCCAAGTACAATAGAAACCGGAATATTAATGAAATCTGCAATCCTTGCTCCCTCGCCCTGTGCTATTCCAAGGAATGTAGTAAATAATACAATAACGAAAATATCATCACATGACGCTCCAGCCATAATGAGCTGTGGAATACTTTTATCTGTTCCATATTTTTCTTCCATAAGATTCACCATTCTTGGGACAACAACTGCCGGTGATACAGCGGCAAGCACAGCACCCATAACAGCGGCAGATACCCTGCTGATACCAAGAATTATTGGTGCAAATATAACATACCCTATAATTTCAAATGTTGCAGGCACAAACGCCATTAGTACTGCCGGTCTGCCAACCTGCTTTAAATCCTTAAGGTTTAGAGACAGTCCTGCCTTAAGAAGAATTATTATCAGAGCCATCTTTCTAAGCTCTGCCGATATTGATAATATAGAAGGATCAAGAAAATCAAGCACATATGGTCCTAATATAATACCTGTCAGCAACATTCCTATTATTCTGGGCAGATGTATCATCTGGCATATAGCTGCAAATGATAGTCCTACAAGAAATATAAGTGCAAGTGACGTTAACATATAAAAAACCTCCTTTAAACACAAAAAAGCTGATGCTTTCTGTGTCATAAATAATAATCACAGAAGTCATCAGCTAATAAGCGGTTTTGGTTTAAATCCAAGGGAGAACTTCATTCCCATAATTGTAATAATATATCAACAGCACTTATTATATCATCACTGCCATATATGTGCAACGAATTTTTATAAATAAGACCTTATATCTACTGCAAGCTTCTCTTCTATATTAATGAGGCGTTTGGCAATATCCTTTGTCCTTGTATCAGCCTCTATATACTGATTGAGGTATTTATGGAGTGACTTCACACCCATATTGCAGCCATCTGTGATAAGGTCTGCTATAGTCTCATCCGATTCATCAACGACAAGCATAACATTTGTCTTAATCCACGACATTCCCTTAGCCATAGGATTGGGATTCTTGCCGTCATCCTGATATTCCTCCAACAGTGCCTTTATATCTTCCTTTAGCTTCTCATGTTTTTCCATACAGTCAGATAACAGTTTCTTAAATTCCTCATCCCTTACATATGGAAGAACCTCATCTATTGCAGAGACTCCCATCTTAATTCCTGCATCACATTCCCTTAACAGCTTTATTGTATCTGGATTTATCATAACACATACTCCTCTTTGTTTTTCATTAGTATGCGTCCGCAATATGTAAATAATACATTTAATTCGTCATAGCTTCTATCTTTTTCCTGAGCTCAAGCATTTTTCCATCCATCTTAGCCATAACATCAGAATAATTTCGTATTTCACGCTCTATATTCTCAAGCTCTCCCGCACTCTTCTTGTAACACATCTGATTGTCAAGCTCTGCCCAGTAATCCATTGCAAATGACCTTATCTGGATTTCCACTCTTACATTCTCAGTAACCGAATTATATATAATAGGTACATCCACAATAAGATGTATGCTCTGATAGCCTGATTTCTTAGGTTTTTTCACATAATCCTTTTCTTTAATTATCCTTATATCCTTCTGCTCACGGATAGCCTTCTCAATGCGGTATATATCATCACAGAAAAAACAGACAACCCTGACACCTGCTATATCATTAAGATTATTTACAGCACTGTCAAAGCTAATCTCAAGCTCTTTTCTCTCAAGCTTCTTACATATACTGTGCGCAGTTTTAATTCTGCTAAGCATATTTCTGACTACGGGACGTCCTAACTGTTCTGTTAAATCTGCATTTATGTATTGAAGCTTAGCCATCACCTCCTGAATACCATACTGGTATCTGGCTAAAATCATCGGCTGCTTCATCCTTTCGGTTATAATTTTCTTCTGTACATCGTTCTCTTCTTCAACTGCTTCCTGTTTTTCTATCTTTTTACTTGTCAATATTCTCTACTCCATCTTTTTCTTTTTATTATAGCTTTCTACACATTTCACATATATCTGTAAAAAGTTAATCTAAATTAAAATATATGTTAAGCAGAGCATATTTATAACTTTTTTAAACTTTTCTCACAAAGAGAACACACTTTATTAACAATTTTCCTATATACTACAAAACATAGACGAAAGAAAACAAGAATCTAGATTTGATATTCGCTATAACTTTTTAAGAGACTGCCGCTGGTATGTAACGTGCAAATTGGTGTCAGCCTCGACTAGATATTAATTCTGCTTAGGCAGATTAATATATATTA
>CAVELH010000073.1:0-11610 GCA_963616385.1 bacterium
ATTCTGTAGATAAGGCGGCAACGATATTCCAGATGTTTGATGCCAAGGTGGCATATCCGTATTCATCAATGCATCTTAGATTTAATGAGGGCAAATGCGTGAGATATCGTTACATAACCTGTCAGGAAAACAAGAATGGATTTTACTGTGATATTATATTTTCATAGTTAGAAGTAATATAAAATAAGAGCTGTAGTGTATTAACTATAGCTCTTATTTATTATTCTAATTATATAATTATTGTATTAAGAATATATTACTCTGATTGTATGATTATTATGTCGTGAATATGTTACTCTAATTATATAATTATTATATTCTTTGTATTATTCTATATTAGAACGTACGGAACAGTCCGATTACCTTGCCTAGTATTGTGACCTCGCCATTCACGATGATTGGCTCCATGGTGTCGTTCTCAGGCTGGAGACGTATGTGACCGTCCTCTTTATAGAAGGTCTTAACTGTGGCAGAATCATCAATCATAGCGACAACAATCTCAGAATTCCTTGCAGTATTAGCTTCCTCGACCATAACAAGGTCACCATGATATATGCCGGCATTAATCATACTGTCACCCTTAACCTTAAGCATGAAAGTATTCTTGCCATTCGTGTGAAGATATTCTGGTGGGACAGGGAAGTAGCCCTCTATATGTTCAACAGCGAGTATTGGTTCTCCGCAGGTTACAGTACCTATAATAGGAACATTGACAATCTCGCGTCTCTGGAGATTAAAGGTATCATCTAATATCTCTATTGCACGAGGCTTGGTAGGATCCTTCCTTATGTAACCGCGCTCCTCAAGAGTCTCTAAGTGAGCGTGTACGGAAGAGGTTGACTTAAGGTGGACAGCCTCGCATATCTCCCTTACCGCCGGTGGATAGCCCTTCTCTAATATGCATTGTTTCATGTAATCTAATATCTCCTGCTGTTTTGCAGATAACTTACCATTAGGCATAGAATTCCTCCTTGAAAATGAATCATTAATCGAATGTTTGTTTTATTATAGCATACCAGATATCATAATGCAAACAAATGTTCTTTGAAACAGAGAAATGTTTTCAGTTAAGAAACTATCTTTTTAAATAATTGTGTGTTAATATGTGTGTTAGAAATTATTGTATTTGACAAAATAATATTTTTTATTTATAATCAATACGCTATTTAATAATCTACCTAATTATCACTTTAATGTGATAAAGTAAGACGATTGATAAAGGCGGATGACATTAAAATAGCAAATAGTAATACAAATATATGTTTACAGCAAGGAGAGTAGCTATGAGTGAAAAGTTGTTACATACCCCGGAGGGCGTACGGGATATATATGATTCAGAATGTAAGAAGAAATTGACAGTTATGAATCAGTTGCATCATGTCTTAGAGTTATATAGCTATCAGGATATCGATACACCATCCTTTGAATATTTTGATATTTTTAATATGGACAAGGGTTCAGCACAGTCAAATGAGATGTATAAATTCTTTGACAGAAATAACAATACACTTGTTTTAAGACCTGATATAACACCTAGTATTGCCAGAAGTGTTGCCAAGTATTATCCTGATGAGGAGTTACCTATAAGACTTTGTTACAATGGAAATACATTTATCAATGCACATCAGCATCAGGGAAAGCTAAGCGAGTTCACTCAGGTTGGCGGTGAGCTTATAAATGATGACAGCTCAGCGGCAGATGCCGAGATAATAGCTTGTGTGATAAGCTGTCTTAAGGCTGTTGGACTTAAGGAATTTCAGATAGAGATAGGCGAGGTCGAGTTCTTTAGAGGAGTTATAGACGAGGCTGGACTTGACGATGAAATCGAGGCAAAGATTCGTGAGTACATACAGATGAAGAACTTCTTCGGTCTTAACGAATATGTATCTAAGTTAGATATTGCAGATAACCTGAAGGAGATTTTCTCAAGCTTCGACAATTTATTCGGTGGTCTTGAGATGCTTGACAGGGCATATGAGCTTGTGACTAATCCTACATCAAAGCTTGCAATAGAGCGTCTCAGGAAGGTTTATAATGCACTTGAAGCATATGGCTTTGAGGATTATATAGGCTTTGATTTATCTATGCTTAACCGCTATAACTATTATACCGGCATTGTATTTAGAGGATATACTTACGGTACAGGAGATGCTATTGTTAAGGGCGGACGTTATAACAACCTCCTTGCCAAGTTCGGAAAAGAGGCACCTTCTGTAGGCTTTGCCATATATGTAGACGATTTAATGAGTGCCATAAGCAGAAATAAGATAGAGGTTGAAATAGACCATTCAAATATTCTTATATTGTATGACAGAGATAATCAGAGAGCTGCTATTAAGCTTGCAGCGGACCTTAGAGATAAGGATAAGAAGATAGAGCTTGTAAGACAGTCAGCTAAGCATGACATAGAAGCTTATATTGAGTATGCAAAGAAAACACATTTCTCAGGTATATATCATTTTCTTGATGATGATAATGTGGAGGTTATATCACTCCATGAGGATATTAGAGAAACTGTAAAAGCATCTGAATTATATTAGTCCCGGAGGATATTATGAGATATTTAACATTTGCACTTGCAAAAGGCAGGCTTGCCAAGAAAACATTAGCACTTTTTGAACAGATGGGAATAACCTGTGAGGAGGCTAAGGATCCTGATACAAGAAAGCTTATATTCACAAATGAAGAGCATAAGGTCAGATTCTTCCTCTCTAAGGCATCGGATGTCCCTACATATGTTGAGTACGGTGCTGCTGATATAGGAGTTGTCGGCAAAGACACAATCATGGAAGAGGGAAGAAATCTCTATGAGGTTATGGATTTGGGCTTTGGTAAGTGCCGTATGTGTGTATGCGGTCCTGCATCAGCCAAAGAGCTTCTTGCCAAAAACGAAATAATCCGTGTTGCCAGCAAATATCCTAACATTGCCAAGAATTATTTTAGTGAGAAGAAAAACCAGACAGTTGAGATAATAAAGCTTAACGGTTCGGTTGAGCTTGCACCGATTGTTGACTTGTCCGAGGTTATCGTTGATATTGTTGAGACAGGCTCTACACTTAAGGAGAATGGTCTTGAGGTATTAGAGGAGATATGTCCTTTGTCAGCCAGAGTTGTTGTAAATCAGGTAAGTCTTAAGATGGAGCATGAGCGCATCAGAAAGCTTTTGCACGATTTAAAGGAGATTATAGACAAATAAGAATACATATTATTTAAGAGGAGATAAAGTCATGAGAATAGTAGAATTAAACGAAGAAACCAAAAAAGACATATTAAGTAACCTTCTTAAGAGAAGTCCTGACAATTACGGAAGCTATGAGGCAACCGTAAAGGAGATAGTTGAGGATGTACATATCAATAAGGATGCTGCTTTGTTTAAATATACAGAGAAGTTCGACAAGGCTAAGATAAATGCTGACAATATCAAGGTAACAAAGGCTGAGATAGAGGAGGCATATAAGGAGGTTGACGAGTCTCTTCTTGATGTAATAAGAAAGGCTATAACCAATATCCGTGTATACCACGAGAAGCAGAAGCAGTATAGCTGGTTTGATTCAGAGGATAACGGAAGCATGCTTGGACAGAAGGTTACACCTATAGAGAAAGTTGGTGTATATGTACCGGGAGGAAAGGCTGTATATCCTTCATCAGTTCTCATGAATGTTATCCCTGCCAAGGTTGCAGGTGTTAAGGATATTATAATGACAACACCTTGCGACAGCAACGGAAAGGTATATGCCATGACTCTTGTAGCTGCAAATGAAGCCGGTGTTGACAGTATATATAAGGCAGGCGGTGCTCAGGCGATAGCTGCACTTGCTTATGGTACAGAATCTATACCTAAGGTAGATAAGATAGTAGGACCTGGCAACATATTTGTGGCACTTGCCAAGAGAACAGTATTTGGACATGTAAGCATAGATTCAGTTGCAGGACCAAGTGAGATACTTGTCCTTGCAGATAACACAGCCAACCCAAGATTTGTGGCTGCTGATTTACTCTCACAGGCAGAGCATGATGAGATGGCTTCAGCAATCCTTGTAACAGATTCAAGGGAGCTTGCCGAGAAGGTTTCATATGAGGTTGAGGAGTTCATTAAGGTATTATCCCGTAAGGATATTATCCGTAAATCAATAGATACATATGGTTACATACTTGTAGCTAATTCAATTAACGAGGCTATAGATACCGTAAATGATATAGCAAGCGAGCACTTAGAGATTGTAACAGCTAATCCGTTTGATACAATGACAAGAATTAAAAATGCAGGTGCAATCTTCCTCGGAAGCTATTCGTCTGAGCCTCTCGGTGATTATTTTGCAGGACCTAACCATGTTCTTCCTACTAACGGAACAGCTAAGTTCTTCTCGCCACTTTCAGTGGATGATTTCATTAAGAAGTCAAGCATTATATACTACTCAAGGGAAGCGTTAGAGCCTGTATATAAGGATATTGTCGCATTTGCGGAGTCAGAGCATCTGACAGCACATGCCAATTCAATCAGAGTAAGATTTGAGTAAAGATTGATTAATTAAGAATAAAATGGTATAATATTTTGTTGTATTTTATGAAAAGGGAGTGATAGCTTGGCTGACAGAATTGCAGCGGTTTCAAGAACAACGGCGGAGACCGATATACAGTTGGAGCTTAATTTGGATGGAAGCGGTTACGCAGATGTCAAAACAGATATAGGATTTTTTGACCATATGCTTACCAGCTTTGCAAAACATGGCTTTTTTGACCTGAAGCTAAGAGTTAAGGGTGACCTTATCGTTGATTGTCATCACACCATAGAAGATACCGGAATTGTTCTTGGACAGGCTATTGCCAAGGCTGTCGGTGACAAGCAGGGTATAAAGCGATTTGGTTCGTTTTTACTTCCTATGGATGAGACACTTGTGATGTGTGCACTTGATTTGTCGGGGAGACCATATCTGGTACACGATTTGACATTCACAACGGACAGAGTTGGTTATATGGACACAGAGATGGTTAAGGAGTTTTTCTACGCTGTGTCATACAGTGCAGGTATGAACCTCCACTTAAAACAGATAAGCGGCTCTAACAACCATCATATCATAGAGGCAGCGTTTAAGGCTTTCGGAAAGGCATTAGATCAGGCAACTATGTATGAACCACGTTTAGAGGGAAAGATTCTATCGACAAAGGGAAGCTTATAAAGATAACCGATAGGAGGAACTATATGGAATACAAGAAGATAATGCCATGTCTGTCACTTGAGAATCCTGTAGATGAGGCAGTATACTACAACGATTCAGGTGCGGATGCAATCGCGTTTTTCGACAGCGCATGTCTTTCTGAGAATATAGAGATTAATATCGCTACAATCAGAGAGATTACAAAGCAGATTGATATACCGCTTATCGTGTGCGGCGGCGTTAGAAGATTAGAGGATATAAAGAAGCTTTTATATGCAGGTGCATCAAAAATATGTATGAAACGTGCTCCTCTTGAGGATATTAATATTGTGCGTGATGCAGCAGAGAGATTCGGAAGTGAGAGGATAATTGTTACTATTGATTTGTCAGAGTGCGATAATCCTGTTGAATATGCAACGCTTCTCAAAAAATATGGCGCGGGAGAGCTGCTCCTTATCCATAACAATAAGGTAGATAATTATGAGAATATAGTAAAGACTATACGAAACGAGGTAGGACTTCCGGTTATAGCGTCAACATATGCCACAAATGCATTTGACATTGCTAACACTCTAAAGACTACTGAGGCTGAAGTTATAAGTCTTTATAATCTTGAAAAACATGATATAATGGATATTAAGCATGTCTGCAAGAATGAGGGCATAGCTGTCAATTTATTTGAGAGCTCAATGTCATTTTCAGAGTTTAAGCTTAACAGCGACGGACTTATTCCTGTCATAGCACAGCATTATAAGACTGGTGAGGTTCTTATGCTTGCATATATGAATGAGGAGTCATTTAACAAGACGATACAGACAGGAAGAATGACGTACTACAGCAGAAGCAGACAGCAGCTATGGACAAAGGGTGAGACAAGCGGACATTTTCAGTTCGTAAAGTCACTCACCATAGATTGTGATAATGATACTATATTAGCTAAGGTTTCACAGATTGGTGCGGCATGCCATACAGGAAGCCCGACCTGTTTCTTTAAGGATCTGGTTAAGAAGGAGTATAATGGAACTAACCCTATTAAGGTATTTATGGAGGAGTATGATATAATATCTGACAGAAAGAAGAATCCTAAGGATGGCTCTTACACTAATTATCTGTTTGACAAGGGAATAGATAAGATACTTAAGAAGGTTGGCGAGGAATCCACAGAGATAGTCATTGCAGCTAAAAACGGTGACCATGAGGAGATTAAATATGAGATTTCAGATTTCATGTATCATCTTATGGTTCTGATGGTAGAATGTGGAGTGAGCTGGAATGATATAATCAAGGAATTAGCAGACAGAAGGTAGTATAATATTATATATATGGAGGAGTTACTATGACAGCTTTGATAAGTGAAATAATAACATATCTTATTAAATTTTTTGCAATGCTTGTATGTGCATTTTTAGGCATTATCGTAGGCAAAAAAATACGAGCTAACAAGGACGAGAAGATGCAGGAGGAATTATAAATTGAAGAACTACGGTGTAAACGAATTAAGAAAAATGTTTTTGGAGTTTTTTGAGAGCAAGGGACATCTTAAGATGAACAGCTTCTCATTAATACCCCATAATGATAACAGCTTATTGCTTATAAACTCAGGTATGGCTCCATTAAAGCCTTATTTTACAGGTCAGGAGATACCACCTAGAAAAAGAGTTACAACATGTCAGAAATGTATCCGTACAGGTGATATTGAGAATGTTGGTAAGACAGCAAGACATGGTACATTTTTTGAGATGCTTGGTAACTTCTCATTTGGTGATTACTTTAAGCATGAGGCTATATCATGGACATGGGAATTCCTTACAGAGGTCGTAGGTCTTGATCCTGACAGACTTTATCCATCAGTGTATGTTGATGACGATGAGGCATTTGATATATGGAATAAGGAGATTGGTATAGCTCCTGAGAGAATATTCAAGTTTGGCAAGGAAGATAACTTCTGGGAGCATGGTGCTGGTCCTTGCGGTCCTTGTTCAGAGGTATATTATGACCGTGGAGAGAAATATGGCTGTGGAAAGCCGGGCTGTACTGTTGGCTGTGAGTGCGACAGATACATGGAGGTCTGGAATAACGTATTTACACAGTTTGATAATGATGGTCATAACAACTATACTGAGCTTGAGCATAAGAACATTGATACAGGTATGGGACTTGAGCGTCTTGCAGTTGTAGTTCAGGACGTAGATTCAATATTTGACGTTGACACAATAAAGGCACTTCGTGACAAGATATGTGATATGGCTGGTGTTACATATAAGACGGACGAAAAGACAGATGTATCAATACGTCTTATCACAGACCATATACGTTCAGTAACATTTATGACATCAGACGGTATACTTCCTTCTAACGAGGGACGTGGATATGTCTTAAGACGTCTTTTGAGACGTGCGGCAAGACATGGACGTTTGCTTGGAATTAAGGGAAGCTTCCTTGCAGAGCTATCTAAGACTGTAATTGAAGTTTCAAAGGATGCATATCCTGAGCTCTTAGAGAAGCAGGAGCATATATTTGCTACACTTAACACAGAGGAAGAGAATTTCAACAAGACTATAGATCAGGGACTTTCTATATTGAATGGCTTTGTGAATGATATCAAGGCAAATGGTTCAAAGATGCTTAGCGGACAGGATGCATTTAAGCTTTATGATACCTACGGATTCCCTCTTGACCTTACTAAGGAGATTCTTCTTGAGTCAGGCATAGAGGTTGATGAGGATGGCTTCCACGAGTGTATGCAGGAGCAGAGAGAGAGAGCCAGAAAGGCTCGTAAGGTAACTAATTATATGGGAGCTGATGCAACCGTATATGAGCAGATTCCTACAGAGCTCACAACAACCTTTGTTGGATATGATAAGCTCGTACATGAGTCAGATGTAATTGCACTTACAACAGAGGATGAGATTGTTGACAGCTTAGAGGAAGGCTTTAACGGTTCAATTCTTGTATCAGAGACACCATTTTATGCTACAATGGGTGGTCAGTGTGGAGATGCAGGTATAATTGAGACCGCAACAGGCGTATTTATAGTTAAGGACACAATCAAGGTTGTAGGTGGAAAGATTGCTCATATAGGCTATGTAAAGAGTGGCGAGATTAAGTCAGATGACAAGGTTACTCTTAAGGTTGACGAGAATAAGCGTACACATACATGTATGAACCATTCAGCTACACACCTTTTACAGAAGGCGCTTAAGCTTGTGTTAGGTGGACATGTAGAGCAGGCAGGTTCTTATGTTGATGAGGATCGTCTCAGATTTGACTTTACCCACAATCAGGCTATGACTAAGGAAGAGATAGAGAAGGTTGAGGAGATAGTTAATCAGGAGATAGAGAAAAATATTCCTGTAACAACTGATGTTATGACATTGGAGGAAGCTAAAAAGACTGGTGCCATGGCATTGTTCGGAGAGAAATATGGTGATACTGTAAGAGTTGTAAGCATGGGAGATTTCTCTAAGGAGCTCTGTGGTGGTACTCACGTTCCAAATACAGGTGTCATAAGTACATTTAAGATTATTTCTGAGCAGGGTGTTGCAGCAGGAGTAAGAAGAATAGAGGCTCTTACATCTAAGGGAGCATTTAACTATTATAAGGAGCTTGAGAACGAGCTTAAGCTTGCAAGTGCCGCTGCAAAGACAGAGCCATCAAAGCTTGCTGACAGAATAGAGGCTCTTTTAGCTGAGATTAAGTCACTTCAGTCAGAGAACCAGAAGTTAAAGGATAAGATGGCTAAGGATTCAGTTGGTGATGTTCTCGCCAATGCTGTAGCTGTAGGAGATGTAAAGGTTCTCCCTGTTGCAATGAAGGATGTTGACATGAATGCACTTCGTAACTTAGGCGATGACCTTAAGGCTAAGCTTGGTGACAGCGTTGTAATTCTTGCATCAGACAAGGATGGTAAGGTTAATCTTATTGTCATGGCTACTGATGGTGCAGTTAAGGCTGGTGCACATGCAGGAAACATCGTTAAGAAGATTGCTCCTATGGTTGGAGGAGGCGGTGGTGGCCGTCCTAACATGGCACAGGCTGGCGGTAAGAATCCGGCAGGAATAGCTGACGCACTTGCAGCAGGTGTGGAAGAGGTTAAGGCACAGCTTGCATAAAAAGAATTATTATAAAAGTAATATAGAATAGCATAGAATATAATATGAAAGAGAGGTCATTTAATATGGCATTAGTACCTACAGTCGTTGAGCAAACAAGCCGCGGAGAGCGTGCGTATGATATTTATTCAAGATTATTAAAGGAAAGAATAATCTTCCTTGCAGATGAGGTTAATGATACAACAGCAAGCCTTGTTATTGCACAGCTTTTATTCCTTGAGTCTGAGGACACAACAAAGGACATAAGCCTTTATATTAACAGCCCTGGTGGTTCAGTAAGTGCAGGATTTGGAATATATGACACTATGAATTATATCAAGTGTGACGTATCAACAATATGTGTTGGTATGGCTGCAAGTATGGGCGCGTTCCTTCTTTCAGGCGGTACAAAGGGTAAGAGAATTGCTCTTCCTAATTCAGAGATTATGATACATCAGCCACTTGGCGGAGCTCAGGGACAGGCAACAGATATGAAGATTCACACAGATCATATCATCAGAACAAGAGAAAAACTCAACCGTATTCTCGCTGCAAACACAGGTAAGCCGCTTGAGGTTATAGAGCGTGATACAGAGAGAGATAACTTCCTCACAGCAGAGCAGGCATTGGAATATGGACTTATTGACCATATCTACACAAGCAGAGATGACTTAAAATAAGAAAATGCTAAATTTTACAAAAAAATGGGCTAATTTTTAAATTTTTTGTTGACGTATGAAATAATTGTGTTATAATCATTGTTGTGCGATTTTGGAAGTAACCCAATCAGTTGTTGATGCACACCTTTACAGAATATACAACTGGAGGGAGGTTGAGGATAGTATGTCAAACGTAATAGTAAAAGAAAATGAGACTTTGGATAGCGCACTTCGCAGATTCAAGAGAAATTGTGCTAAGGCTGGAATCCAGCAGGAGATTCGTAAGAGAGAGCATTACGAGAAGCCAAGCGTTAAGCGTAAGAAGAAGTCAGAGGCTGCTAGAAAACGTAAGTATAAATAAGCTTTATGACATATAAAAGAGATGTTACAGTAACATTCGTGTTATTGTAACATCTCTTTTTATTTTATTCTATAATTAATATTGTAGGAATAAAATAATAAAAAACGGTGATTTATATGACAAGAATTATACTGTATGACCAGAAGTCAATACATATAGATGGATATAAAAATATCATCAGCTTCGGTGATGACAGAATATGTATACAGTGTAGAAAGAATGCTGTTGAGATAACTGGTGATAAGCTTTTTATATCATCCTTCAGTGGAATTGAAATGACTATAGGTGGAAAAATTACAGGTATAAGGTGGATTGACATGTAAATTAAGATGGAGACATATGTATGAATTCATATTGAGATGGCTTCGTGGATATTTGCTGATTGGAATATCGGGCAGGGGCAAGGAGAGATTCTTAGACCTCTGTGCTAAAAATAATATTGAACTGTGGAATATAGAGACAAAGGATGACAAAACGACATTTACCATTTCGAGAAAAAATCACAAAAAGCTTCCCGTATACCAGAAAAAATCAGGAGTTAATCTGGAGATAAAAGATAAAAGAGGACTGCCATTTTTCTTCTATAAGTACCGCAAACGAAAATGCTTTGCGATTGGATTACTGCTTTGTATGGCGATTATTTATTCGTTTACATTGTTTGTATGGGATGTAAATATAAATGGTGAGAGCAGCTACACGAAGGAGCAGATAAGGGAGGATATAATTGATAATTACGTAAGACTTGGAACTTTAAAAAGAAATGTGGACTGTGCCGGGCTTGAGAAAACACTTCGTGAAAAATACGACAAAATAGCCTGGATTAGCTGTGAATTAAAGGGAACACAGCTAAATATTAATATGACAGAGACGATACCGCCCAATATAATATCTGATTATAGCGAGCCTTGTAACATAGTGGCTTCCTGTGACGGTGTAATTACTGACATAATAACCAAATCAGGAACATCCATAGCACATAAGGGTGATGAGATAAAAAAGGGAGATATTCTTATAAGTGGCGTTGTGAACATTTATAATGATTTTGATGAGCTGATAGAGACCGAATATCTTCCTGCCAAGGGAGATGTCTATGCAATTGTCACAAGAACGTATGAGGATGAATTTCCACTAGAATATTACGAAAAGGAATATGGGGATAATACTAAAAAATATTATGGCATAAGGCTTGGAAATGATTATTATCAGCCTATAAAGCCCAAAATTAATGAAAAACAGGCTGATATAATAAATGAGGAGCATAAGCTTAGGCTTGCCGGAGATTTCTATCTGCCAATAGCCATAAATGTGACAAAGCTTCGCACCTATAAAGCTGTCCTTAAGAC
>CAVELH010000074.1:0-11594 GCA_963616385.1 bacterium
TATCATAATAGCGTGATTTATGACAGAAAGAAGGAAATGTGTACTAATGCCTATGTATTGAATTATACACTTCCTGATGGTGGCTCAGTGACTATCACTCTTCGTGCCTGTGGCGAAAAGGATTTTTCAGAGGATGAAAAGAAAAACTTAAAATACATATTTGGAGAAGTGTTCTATAAGTATAATAGAACAATGATGCAGGAAATATTGATTGATATTCTTGATACGGATGTTGCTACAACTGCAGCAAGTCCTGAGGCATTTATGCGCTTTGTTGAGAGAACGAGAATGGCAGGTCAGTTAAACAGATATGTCGTGCTCTTTGTAAATATACATAATTTCAAGTATGTTAATAAGGTGTTCTCTTATGAAGAGGGAGATGTAATTCTTAAGAATTATGCCTGTACAATCAAGAATATGTTATATGAGAATGAGATAGTTGCAAGACTTGGTGGAGATAATTTTGTTATTCTCGTAAATAGAGACAGATATGAATATATGGTTGAGAATATACAGAATATCCATATCTACCATAGTGCAGGAGCTAAGGAAAAGAATTTTTCGTTTGGGGCAACAATAGGTGCAAGTGGACTTGAGAATATAAGAACCTCCCGTGAGGTAATGGCAAGGGCGAGTGTTGCATATCAGACAGCCAGATTAAAGGGTGTTGGAAGCGTTGTATTTTATTCTGATGAGATACAGCAGAGACTTATGGAAAATCAGAGTATTATATCTGATTTCGGTCCGGCACTAGATAATGGAGAGTTTATTGTATACTATCAGCCTAAGGTTGACGCTGATACAAAGGAAATATGTGGTGCAGAAGCACTGATAAGATGGATGAGAAATGGAGAGCTTATATATCCTAATTCATTTATTCCACAGCTTGAGAATGAGGGAAGCATATGCAGATTAGATTATTTTGTATTGGAGTCTGTATGTAAATTTTTAAGGAACAGAAAGGAACAGGGACTTGACTTAATCAATATATCTGTAAACTTTTCACGTAGACATATGGAGGAAGACGACCTTGTTCAGAATATAGTAAGAACGATTGACAGGTATGATGTTGACCATCAATATATAGAGATTGAGCTTACAGAGAGTGGAGATTTCCAGAACTATGAGATTATGTCAGGCATAGTCAATGGGCTTAGGGATAACGGAATCAGAACATCTATAGATGATTTTGGAACAGGTTTTTCTTCACTTAATATGATTAAGAATATAGACCTTAATATCATTAAGATAGATAAGTCATTTATTCCTCTCGAGAACGATTACAATAACAAGGACAGAGATAAGATTATGTTCAGCAATATAATCAATATGGTTAAACAGCTTGGCAAAAAGACTGTGGCTGAGGGCGTTGAGACAGCTTCGCAGTATGAATACTTAAAGAGTGTAGGCTGCGATATGATTCAGGGATATCTGTTCGACAAGCCATTGAATGAGAGTGATTTCGAAGAAAGACTTTCTATGGGATATTAATAAAAAAGGGGTTGCCTTATTTAGAACACATATAGCAGTTCTAAGTAAGGCAACCCTGATGTTTTCTAGTTATCTGCTCTGTGCATATATATAAGCTTTCTGAAAGGTGGGACAATCTGGGCTGCTACTACAGCCTTGATTAAGTCGAGGACTATAAATGGAAGAAAACCTACGACGAAAGCTGTCTTTATGTTGCATCCGGATATAAACATAATCCAGAAAGAGCCGATTACATCAACTAAACATACTGAGATTACAGATACAATAGTGTATCTTATACGATTATACTTTGCACCACGGAAGAGTGGAACGAGTATAGCAACCAAAATAAATGAGAATGCAAAACCACCGTACTGTCCAAACAGATATCCTGGACCTGCGTTACCACCTATAAATACAGGAACGCCGCAGAGACCAAGGAGCATCCATACAAGTACAATGAAGAATGCCTCTGACAATGGGAATA
Source organism: bacterium (assembly GCA_963616385.1). Classification (GTDB taxonomy): domain Bacteria; phylum Bacillota; class Clostridia; order Lachnospirales; family Lachnospiraceae; genus Coprococcus_C. The sequence continues at coordinate 1,958 of CAVELH010000074.1, forward strand.
TCAATGATATAAGGGTTACAACAAAGTTAAGCAGTGTTATGTGTGAGCCATTTGGAAGAGGAATACTTATGTAGGCTGATACACACAAAACAGCAGCAAAAAGAGCCATAAGCACTAAGGAATATGTAGTAAATTTTGGCTTGCTCTTAGTTTCAGTTACTTCTTTCATGATTAAAATCCTCGATTCTGTTATAATTTTTACAGGTGATAGAATAGCATAGAGAAAACACAATGTCAACCGAATAAATACAAAAAGGTTGACATTGTGACAAACCACGAATATAATCAATATGGTTTATTGTCTGTTGTTTTTATGTTTGATAATAAAAAAGATATTAAATACATAATTAATATTATTAAGATAAAAAATGTTATATAAATACAATGAAGAATATAAGTAGTGTGGAAACTAAGGTGATAATATGCAATTAAAGGATTGGATATCAGATTATTATAGATTGGCAGGAAGGCTTACTGACGCAGATGGATACGATGGCTGGATGATTGGGAAATGCATATGGAAATGCGATATTAGTAAACCGATATTTGAGACTATGGATGATATAACACTTACAGAAGCAAACAGAGATAATAAATACGCAGTGTTAAAAAGCAGTCTCTACAAGGATGGTTATAGGCTGTCGCTTGAGCTCCATGTAGTAAAGCCTTATGGTGGTTGTGATAGTGAAAATGTGAATATCCGTTATAAATACCTGAAAAATGAAACAAACGGCAGCTTAAGTGACAAGGGATATATTAAATATACAGAGCATGCATTTACCAATGCTGAGATATTAGAGTTTGTGAACAGGGTGCATGATAAGAACAGCATACACAGGAATAATAATGCTGTAGTTCCGGGACTTCTTTTGCTAAAATGGGTTAGCAGTCAGGAGGTAGGAGAGACTGAAAGAGGTTTTAATGTTAAGATTAGATTTAAAAAGCCTGTATATGCAGGGGAGGCAGTCAGACTTTGTGGTATACAGAATGAAAAACAGCATATGTATACAGGCTGTGTGATGAGAGTATCGGAAGGTGTGGATGAAGCATTTTCAGTGTTATGCTCGTATAAATAGCTATAAAAAGTAGGTAAGAAGAATGGATTTGAGACATGCATATATAATTGATGGAAAGAGAAGCTATATAGGAATTACTGATGGAATGTATAAGAATATTCCCGCAGAGATACTTGGAGCTATAGTGCTTCGTGAGACAGTACCCATAAGGCTAAGGGATAATATAGACTACATAATAGCGGGAAATGGAGTGGGTGCAGGTGGAAATATATGCCGGCTTATGATGCTTGAGGCTGGATTTTCAGATAGTATACCCGCCTATACTATAGATTTGCAGTGTGGCTCAGGGCTTACAGCTATAGAGGCTGCATATGAGAAGATAGCCTGTGGCAAGGCAGATTATATAGTTGCCGGTGGATTTGAAAGCAGCTCTACAGCACCTCTTAGGGCATACAATAAAAATCATCCTGATTATGAATATTACGGTGGAGAGGACAGCACATATTCTGTTGCAAAATTCTCACCCGGATATCATGACAGATATACGATGATAAAAGGGGCAGAGAGAGTTGCGATAGCTGATAACATAAGCAGAGAAACTCTTAATAAATGGGTGCTTCGTTCGCACAGGCTGGCTGGAAAGGCGAGAGATGCCGGTAAGCTTAAGGATATTCTAGTACAGGTGTCTGCCGGAATGTGTAAGGATTCGGGAATACGGGATAGAATTAATGATAAATTTCTTGACAAGCTTCCTTGTCTGCTGCCTGATGGTAAGGTTATGACTGCTGGAAATACCTGTCTTACACATGATGGTGCGGCATATGTGAGAGTGGCATCAGATAGATATATAGAGGACGTGGGAGTAAGACCACTTGCTGAGATAGTTGATATGGTTGCTGTTGGAGGAAATCCTTTGGAAAGTCCGAGAACTGCAATTACAGCTATTGAAAAACTGCTCCTTAGGAATAATATGACATGGAAGGATATCTCGGTATTTGAGTGTAACGAGGCATTTGCGGTTATAGACGAGCTGTTCGCGAGAAAATACCCAAATGCTCTTGAAAGATATAATGTATATGGCGGAGCACTGGCTTACGGTCATCCGTATGGAGCGTCAGGAGGAATAATAACTCTTCATGCCTGTATGGCATTGGAGGAGCTTGGCGGTGAATACGCTGTGTGCAGCATTGCTGCTGCCGGTGGTGTAGGACAGGCAATGCTTATAAAAAATGTTAAGTAGGAAATAGCTATGGAATATATAGATATATTGAAGGACAAGCCGAGGGACAGGGAGGCTGTCATTATAAATGGAAATGTTCATACATATGGTGAGCTTTATGACGAGGCAATAAAGCTAAGGAGTACGTTTAGGGCTGGCGAGAAAAAGAGTGTATTTGTCATAAAGGAAGATGGAATATGGCAGCAGCTATTATATTTTTTCGCATGCTCAGGTACTAAGCTTGTTCCACTTATTGTAGCCTCTGATAGTAAGCTTTCCGCTGGTGATGATATATTTGATATAGATGTTCCGGATAATTCGGTAATGGCAGTTATGACATCAGGAACAACCGGAGTTCCGAAGATATTATTCAGAGATTATGAGAGCTGGGGAGAGTTTTTCCCTATACAGAATGAGATATTTGGAATAGATGCCGATAGCAGAATGTTTGTGCAGGGAAGTCTCGCATTTACGGGTAATCTTAATCTGTATATGGGACATTTGTTTGCGGGAGGAACTATTGTTGCGGAGGATAAATTCTACCCAGAACAGTGGGAGAGCATAATATTAAATAACAACGTAAATACAATTTATCTTATCCCTTCTAAGCTTTTACTGTTAAACAGAGTATGTAAGCACATAAATGACAATATAAAGATAATTATTTCAGGCTCACAGAGTCTTGGAAGAGAGGATGCAGAAAGGCTTAAGGAGATATTTCCTGATGTACATATAACGCTTTATTATGGTGCAAGTGAGCTTAGCTATGTAACATATGTGAGAGATGAGGACATGATAGATGAGAGAAATCTTATAGGCAGACCATTTCCGGGTGTTAAGGTGTATGTCAGAAATGAGGAAATATATGTAGATACACCGTATCATGCGGAGGGCGTAGAGGTTCCGTGTACATTAAGGGACAGTGGCAGGATGGATGAGGATGGTAATCTTTATTTCCTTGGGAGAACAGATGATATAGTCAATATCCGTGGCAGAAAAATATCTATGGTTAAGGTTGAAAATGCACTTATGGAGATTGACTATGTAGATAATGCTGCGGTTGTTGCTTTGCCTAAGGCTGTAGCGGATAATGAAAAAGATATGGAGATTTTAACCGCATATGTGAAGATTTCAGATGACACAAAAAAGTCCGGTGATATCAAGAGGCTGTTGGCACAAAGGCTTTCAGCTTACGAGATACCTAAGAGGTTTATATATGTTGATGAGCTGCCTAAAAATGTAAGTGGTAAGACAGATAAGAAGGCTTTAATGGAGCTGTGGAAGAAGGAGCATTTTAAGTGATACAGATAAAACAACTCATATTTAAATACATAAGACGTGATATAGATGGCAATGAGGCTGGCTCTGAGACTGTATTAGATGGCATAAATCTTCAGATAAACGAGGGCGAGTTTGTTGCAATACTTGGGCGAAATGGTTCTGGCAAATCCACGTTTGCAAAGCAGCTAAATGCGATACTAAGACCATCAGACGGAAGGGTTCTTGTGGACGGACTTGATTCAAATGATGATGACAATAAATATAAGATACGGAGAAAGGCTGGAATGGTATTTCAGAATCCTGACAATCAGATGGTTGCATCGGTGGTCTGTGAGGATGTAGCCTTCGGACCGGAGAATCTAGGCTTAGAGCCAGATGAAATTAAGGACAAGGTCGATAATGCCCTTAAGTCTGTACGAATGTGGAATCAGAGTGATGTGGCTACAGGCAGACTTTCCGGAGGACAAAAGCAGCGGGTTGCGATTGCCGGAGTGCTTGCGATGAAGCCCGACTATATAATTTTAGATGAGCCCACCGCAATGTTAGATCCGGAGGGCAGAAAAGAGGTTATAGATACAGTACTAAGACTTAACAAAGAAAAAAATATGACGGTTGTGCTTATAACACACAATATAGAAGAGGCAATTAACGCAGACAGAGTGGTTGTACTTGAAAATGGAAGAGTGTGTGCTGACGATACACCTGACAGGATATTCATGGATAAGGAGCTTATATATAAGAATGGTATAACGGTACCATTTGAGTATCGTGTATGGAGAGAGATTTCAGGGGGAAGGAAAGCAACTGTAAAAAATATAGAGCAGCTCGCTGATAAAATTGCAGAGCTTGCGGGGGATAGAGCAGATATTACAGGGGACAGAATGGAGCATGCAGGATGTAGAACAGAGCTGGACGGACACAGAGTACAGGCTGTGGCAGAGCATGATTCGGATGATAAATGCACTGGTACTCCCAATATCAGTGTTGATGATGAATCGATGCTTGTGCTAAAGGATGTAAGCTATGTTTATAATCCAAATACCGCTTACGAAAAAACAGCAGTAAGGGATATAAGCGTAGCATTTAAGAGGGGAGAATTTGTTGGTATTGCCGGACATACGGGCTCAGGCAAATCTACCCTTATACAGCTTTTTAACGGATTGCTTTCACCCACAAACGGCTGTGTCATGTATGAGGGCAAGGATATATATTCTAAAGAAACATCTAAAAAATATGTGAGAAGCAAAATAGGAATGGTATTTCAATATCCTGAGCACCAGATGGTGAAGGATACTGTATACGAGGATGTGACATTTGGACCGGGTAATCTTAATCTTGACAAGGCGGAGTGTGAAAAACGTGCTAAGACTTCACTTAGTATGGTTGGAATTCCTGAGGAAATGTGGGATAAGTCACCTTTGCAATTATCGGGTGGTCAGAAGAGGAGAGTTGCAATAGCCGGAGTTCTTGCTATGAAGCCTGATTTCATCATATTGGATGAGCCGGCAGCAGGACTTGACGCGGAGGGAAAATGTGAGATATTTGACTGGCTGAGGAAAACCTGTGAGGATGACAATATAGGCATAATACTTGTTTCTCACAGTATGGAGGATATAGCTGAGTATGCAGACAGGATGATAGTTCTTAATGATGGCAGGCTTATTTATGATGATACTCCTGCGACAGTTTTTTCACACAGTGAAGAGCTTCGTAAAATGGGACTTGATGTTCCATGTGCAGTCAAGCTTATGAATGAGCTTTCTCTTAGAGGCTTTCAGTCATGTCCGGATATTGTTAAGGAGAAGGACGCTATAGATAGGATAAGAACGTGGACTGGCTTAGGAGGAGATGAAAATGATTAGAGATATAACTATCGGACAATATTATCCTGCTAAGTCGCCTATTCACAGACTTGATCCAAGGGTGAAGCTGCTTGGAACACTTATATTTGTCATAAGCCTGTTTATAGAGAAAAACGTATTGATATATGGAATAGCAACGGTAGTGCTTATAGCTCTTATCGCTTTGTCAAGAGTTCCATTTGCCTATATGTTAAAGGGACTTAAGCCTATAATGTTTCTGCTTTTATTTACCTGTGCCATGAATTTATTCTTCGTAAGAGGTGAACATCTTATATGGCATTGGCATTTCATATCAATATACACAGAGAGTGTAAGCAGGGCATTGTTTCTAGGTGTGAGACTGACTGAGCTTATACTTGGCTCTGCACTTATGACTTATACCACTACTCCTACAGAGCTTACCGACGGACTTGAAAAGGCGTTTTCACCTTTGACAAAGCTTCATCTGCCGGTACACGAGGTAGCTCTTATGATGTCTATAGCCTTAAGGTTTATTCCTATACTTACGGAGGAGCTTGACAGAATAATGAAGGCACAGTCTGCAAGATGTGTAGACTTTGATGAGGGAGGAATAATAAAACGTATCAAAAAAATGAGTACGCTGCTCATGCCACTTTTTTCGTCAGCGTTAAAGCGTGCCGGTGACCTTGCACTTGCAATGGAGGCAAGATGTTATCAGGCAGGACAGACAAGAGCTAAAATGCATCCGCTAAGATACAGGAAATCTGATATGGCTTCATATTGCCTGATGTTTGTTTACCTTGCAGCTATAATATGCATTAAGTATATTTATTAAAATAGAAACCAAATAAAAAATATTTTAAAAATATAAAAAATGCTATTGACAAATTATTTCTATAGTGATACTGTGACGTTAACAAAGAGCAAATGCTTTGAACAGAACAACATCATTAGAAGGAATTACTACAGAGAGCTGTCGGTTGGTGCGAGACAGAGTATGATTTTAATGATTATCCTCTGCGAGCAGTACACTGAATTCCTTATAGGACATTAGGTGTCACCGGTTTTCTACCGTTACATAGAAGCTTATTTCTAGAGCTATACTCTAAAGATGAGACTGAGTGGTCGCAATATGCGGCAAATAAAGTGGTAACGCGGAAGTTTTTAACCTTCGTCTTTATGATAAGACGGAGGTTTTTTTATTGCCTTTACTCTTTGCAAATATTAAGAAGGGAGCCGCTATATAGCGGGAAAGAGAAATGAATGGCTTAGTTATTGTATTAATTGGTATCGTTGCATTAGGTGCTGGCTATCTGCTCTACGGAAGGTGGCTTGCAAAGAAATGGGGCTTAGATCCCAAGGCGAAAACGCCTGCTTACACACATGAGGATGGACAGGACTATGTTCCATCATCAAAGTTTACGGTGTTCTCACATCAGTTTTCATCGATAGCAGGTGCCGGTCCTGTAACCGGACCAATACTTGCATCCGTATTTGGATGGGTTCCTGTATTGCTCTGGCTTATTGTCGGAGGCTTGTTCTTCGGAGCAGTTCAGGATTTTGGTTCACTGTATGCCTCAGTTAAGAATGAGGGTAAATCAATGGGAATGATAATTGAGAAGTACATAGGCAAGGTCGGCAGAAAGTTATTTATGCTGTTTTGCTGGTTGTTTACACTTCTTGTTATCGCAGCATTTACAGATATGGTTGCCGGAACCTTCGTTGGAAAAGGCGTTTCCGGTATGACAGAGGATACAAGCTACGCAAATGCGGCAGCAGCCTCTATATCAATGCTCTTCATTGGTGCAGCTATAGTGTTTGGACTTATTCAGAAGCATGTTAAAAATATGAACGAGATTGTAAGAGCGATAATAGCGATTGCACTTTTGGTTGGAATGTTTGCACTTGGTATGGTGCTTCCTATGTATGCTACAAAGACAGCATGGATTTACATCGTTATGGCTTATCTTTTCCTTGCATCTGTTATGCCTATGTGGTTACTTATGCAGCCTAGAGATTATATGACAACATTCATGCTTCTTGGTATGATAATCGGTGCAGTAGTAGGTGTTGTCGTTGCACATCCATCAATGCAGTTAAATGTATATAACGGATTTAATGTTGGAGGAAATTATCTGTTCCCTACATTGTTTGTAACAATAGCCTGTGGTGCGGTATCAGGCTTCCACAGTCTGGTTTCGTCAGGAACATCATCTAAGACAATAAGCAATGAAAAGGATATGCCTATGGTAGGCTATGGTGCAATGGTAGTTGAGTCATTGCTTGGTATTATCTCACTTGTAGTTGTAGGTGCGGTTGCCGTAAATGGAACAAAGCCTGATGGTACACCATTTTCAATATTCTCAAGTGGTGTTGCAGGATTCTTGGAGAAGCTTGGATTACCTGTACAGCTTGCAACTGTATTTATGACAATGTGTGTATCTGCACTTGCACTTACATCACTTGACTCAGTAGCACGTATAGGTCGTATGTCATTTCAGGAGTTATTCTATGGTGACACAACAGATACATCAAAGATGCCTTTGTGGCAGAAGATACTTACAAATAAGTACTTTGCAACTGTAATTACATTGTTCTTCGGATATCTTCTTACACTTGGCGGCTACAGCAATGTATGGCCATTGTTTGGTTCAGCAAACCAGTTGCTTGCAGCACTTGTACTTATAGCACTTGCAGTATTCTTAAAGACAACAGGAAGAACAGGATGGACATTATACATCCCGATGTTTACAATGCTTGCAGTTACATTTACAGCACTTATACAAAAGACAATAGCCTTGGTTAAGAATATGGTAAATGGACAGGCAACACTCTTAGTAGATGGTTTACAGTTTGTAGTAGCTGTACTTCTTATGGTCCTCGGAGTACTTGTAGCATTTAGCTGCTTGAGAAAGTTATTTACAAAGAAGGCTGAGGCTAAAACTGAGGCATAAGGCATTAAAATTATTTATTATTATAAATTAAAAAGGAAGAGGTATACTTCAAAACCACACTCTCGTTCGGTTAATCACGCAACAGTACTAAGCTCGCGTACCGCTCGCTAAGTGCTGGCGTGATTAAACGGGTTTTGGTAGCATACCTCTTCCTTATTTAACTTTAACCATAAATATACCTGACTGCCTTATGCCTCAGTTTTAGATATATTCCCTTGCGACATATGTGTTTGTAAATGCTGTCATTAGAGCACCATACTCAAGGTCAAATTCCAGCGAATCTCCAACCTTATATTCTGGAGCATTTGATAAATCAATTACACATTCGTCTGAACATCCACCAAGAAGCTTTAGTCGTTCATCTCTAGGGATAATGTGCTCTATCTGTAAATCCTGCTTGCCTATTGCCAATATTCCTCTTCTCATATCTGAGCCATTTTCCATAGGCTTTGTCTGAACCTCGATTAGAGGAACGTGGAGTGTGAATACGTCATAATTGTAGCCAGGGATAAATGTGTTGTCTGCCGGATCACGACCAAGCATAATTGCCTCACCCATACGGAATTGATTTACGGATGCACAAAGCACATCCGAGGCTGATGCTGTTATCAGGGAAACTGCACTTGAATTTCCGCCTGATACTATAGGAGTATCAACATCGCAGTAAGGTAAAATAATACCATATAATTCCTCAAATGTGAGCATATTTTCGCGGGTTGGCAGATAACCTAAGAAGCAATTATAGTTTGTAGCTATGCCTGCAAGTCTTATATTAGAACAATCATGTATGAGAGAAGCAAGCTTAGATATACTATCCTTATTCTTATAGAAAACGCCGTCACGAAGGTCACCTATATCAACCATCAAAAGTACATCGTGAGTTGTATTGAGCTGTGCGGAAGCCTTGTTTAAAGCAATTACATCTGCTTCCTCGGTCACAAAGCTTATATCGCTGTAGGTAACTACAACATCTGCCTCTGATGGAGTGGCAGGACGAATTAACAATCTCTGTTTATCTGTTTTCATTCGCATGAAATTCTCTATACGGGAATCTGCTATAGTGGTGGCAGGAGAGTCATTTATAACGGAAATAATCTCCTCGTCAGCGCATATGCTTTTGGAAACTACAGCAAGATTTATAGATTTCTCTTTACATAAATCAAAACTATGTTGTATATTATATTTCAGTTTGTTTTTATTTATGGTAATATAAGTAGGATTAATATGTTGCATTAAATATCATCTCCAATTAATAAAAGCATTATTTAAGATGTGTAAATATTACATGATATAAAGAAAAAAAGCAAGTGTGAGGAAAGTAATATGCAGGAAAGCAGAGTAGGC
>CAVELH010000075.1:0-11579 GCA_963616385.1 bacterium
GATTACATCAAAGGCTTGATGACATTTTTCTAAAGAGGAGGACACTTCTTTGATATACTATAAATACAGGGCTCAGGATGAAGAGGGAAAGACTGTAACTGGTGTTATGCAGGCACAGGATGAGCTTGACCTTCATGAGCGATTAAAACAGGATAAAAAATATCTGATACAGGCAAAGGCACAGTCGGATAAAAAGAACATAAAGAGACTTAAATCTAACGTTGTCTCTGATTTTGCCAAGAACATAGGCGAGCTCCTCGGTGCAGGTGTCACACTCGTAAAGGCACTTAAGATTATCTCTGAGGATGAGTCGATAAAGCCAAAGGAGAGGGAGATATATGGTGGACTGTTAAAGCAGGTTCGTGCCGGAGTTCCGCTGTCTGAGGCTATGGCATCGGCAGGAGATGCATTTCCGTCTCTGTTTATCAATATGATAAAGAGTGCTGAGAACAGTGGAAGCATGGATAAGGTTGCCCTTCAGATGGCAACTCACTATGAGAAGGACTACAGATTAAAGCAGAAGGTAAAAAGCTCTATGACCTATCCTAAGATTCTCTGTGTTTTAATTGTTGTAGTTGTTGCGATTATTATGGGATATGTAATACCGCAGTTTCAGGATTTGTTTACACAGATGCAGACACTTCCGGTATCAACTACAATTTTGCTTGGGATAAGTAATTTTGTTAAGAATAAATGGTATGTAATTATAATTGTTGCTGCGATTGTTTACATCGCCTTTCGCATTATATTTGCGATACCGGCGGTTAAATATATGAAGGATAAATTAGAATTAAAGCTTCCGGTTATAGGTAAGCTGAGACGTGTCATCTACACTGCGAGATTCGCGAGAACACTGTCAAGCCTTTACTCTGCCGGAATATCGATTATCAACTGTTTGCAGATTGCCAGAAATACAATCGGTAATTCGTATATTGAAAAACAGTTTGACAAGGTAATTGCAGATGTAAGAGGTGGTTCTAACTTAAGTGAGAGTATTGATAAGGTTGATGGATTTACGAAGAAGCTTTCTTCATCAATAATGGTAGGCGAGGAGACAGGTGCGTTAGATACAATGCTTGTATCAATCGCCAATCAGATGGAGTATGACGCAGAACTTGCCATGAACAAGCTTGTGTCGTACTTAGAACCGGCTATGATAGTAGTTATGGCGTTGATTGTAGGCTTTGTAATTATATCGGTTATACAGCCTATCTATGGTTCTTATCAGGCAATAGCTACATCATACTAGGAAAGAGAGGATAAAGGTTATGAGTACAGTAATATATCTGGCAAACCAGCAGATACAGGTAATCACAGGTACTCCCGGAAGTCATAAGATATCAGTGTCAGAGTGCTATACGGCTGATGCACCTGATGGCTGCATAATAAATGGTATTATAATGGACACAGATTCATTTATCAGCTTTATGCAGAATTTCTGGGAAATAAACCATTTACCGGTTAAAGATATAACGCTTGTCGTAAACAGCACTAAGTTTATCGGCAAGACTATAGATATGCCATTATTAAACAAGAAGAATACCGAGGAATTTATAGACCGCGAATTTGCGGATATAAAGCAAAGTGATGATTATATATGCAGATATATCCAGATAGGTCAGAGTAAAAGTACAAAGAAGATATATGCAGAAATAGTTACAACGGATTTTATCAGGGATTATCTTGATATATTTAAGGAGATAGGACTTCACGTTAAGACAGTTTACTCCGGCGAGAGCAGTCTTATCAGATTAGCTGACATGACTATTGGACAGCAGTATAAGACATTTATATTGCAGATTGCTGACAGAATGACTATAACAACTATTCTGTGGGTAAATGGTGATTATTACTATCTTAACAATACGAGATGCTTCTATGAACAGGGAACAGAGGAATACGCACAGGATGTTGCACGAATAGTAAGCCAGATACGTCAGTTCATGCAGGCAAATCAGTTAGACTATCCGATTGAAGCTATAGTGCTTGCGGGCATTAATCCTGACGATACGCCTATGTATCAGAAGGCTATATCGCAGCTTGACATATATGCGAGAGTTGAGATATTTGAGGACTCACATATAAGTGTAAAGGATATAGACAAGCAGATGTATTTCCCTGTTACAAGTGGTCTTGTAGTTAATAATACGGGAAAGCAGAACTTTATCGACGGCTACAATAGCGGTAAAAAGCAGAAGAAAAAGGAGAAGAGTATTGGAAAGGGTGTTCTTGCGATAATAGTTTCTCTGGCTGTCATGCTTATTGCAGTATTTGTGAGTTTGACAATAAGAAAGGTGAAAGAAAACAACTTAAATGAGCTTACAGATTATAATAATTCACCTAATGTAGTTATGGAGGTAGCAAGATATTCTGTTCTTTTACAGGAGACAACATACCTTACTAATCAATATAATGCAATAGAGGGACTAAATGATAACCTTAAGACATATCCGGTCTGTGACAGCGATATTATGAATACCATAAATGATTGTGCCGGTGGATATGCGAGTGTTGTAATTGATTCATTTGATGCGGACTTGGGTGTGATTGCTGTCACGGCAACCGCAGATTCAGTCGATAGTATAAATAAGTTTATTAAGAATATAAGTGCTGTCAATATTTTTGACAATGTGGATTATACCGGATATTCATTTGTTGAGAGTACAGGCTTATGGGATATACATGTAACATTTACACTTGCTGAGTCGGCAGGAAGATAAAGGAGGATGGCTATGAAGCTTGAGATGACAGAAAAGGATAAAAGGCTTCTTATTATGCTCTCTATATTTGTTATAGTTGTCTGTATAGGATATTGGGGCGTATACCCTGTTGTAAAGGACATAATAGATACGGATAAACAGATTGAGGAGCAGAAGCTTATTAAGGAGGATAACCAATATAAGCTTACACAGATTCCTATGCTTGAGGCTGATAATGATTCGTGGAAAGAGGATATACAGGGTGTAAGAGAGTCATTTTTCCCTATGATGAAGAGTGCCGATATAGATGAATATTTTACAGATATGGTGCTTGGATATAATTTATCAGCTTATGATTTGTCTATCCAGATATCTGCTGATGAGACAGATTTAGAGCCTTATATTTACTCTCAAAAGGCATATGAGCTAAGTGCCGGAGAGGAAGCTTCCAGTAATGGTGCAACTACAGGTGCAGCAGCTGAGCAATCAGAGATAGAACAGGTAGAGCAGGCCGGAGGAGCATCCACAACAGATACATCAAATGACAGTGCATTTACTGAGCCGGTGACAACGGGAATATACGAGGCAACTGTTACAATGAGACTTGGCGGAGATGAGCAGGATTTACTCAGTCTTATTGAGGATTTGTCAAACAGTGACAGGAAGATAAGAGTGTGCAATTATTCCTGGTCAGACCAGAGAAGCATAAGTGATATGACAGAGGATGGCGATTACAACATAACTGTGGAGCGTGTGCTCACGATTACTCTTGAGATATACATGTATCAGGAACAGTTAAGCGAGGAGGGATAATGCCGTGGAAATGAGGAGCAATAAGAATATCCGAATTGGTGATGTACTTCAGGAGCTTGGCTATATTAACGAGGACCAGATTAATCAGGCTATAGTATATCAGAAGGAGAATAAGGGTGTCAGACTTGGAGGTGCGCTTATAGCACTTGGCTTTATAACAGAAAGACAGATGCTTGAGGCACTTGGCAGGAGGCTTAATTATGAGGTTGTCAATATATCGGAGCTGTCTATAGATATAAGGGCAGTTGAGATGATACCAAGAGTGCTTGCAGAAAAATATAACATGATGGGTTACCGGGTTGAGGATAACGCATATTATCTGCTTGTTGATGATCCGCTTAACTTCTATGGAATAGAGGATATAAGACAGATAGTTGGAAGGGAAATTCACATCTCACTTTGTGAGAAGGCACCGCTTGAGAACTCAATTCAGTATTACTATTCAGAGGTTTCAGCAAGAAAGGCGGCACAGAAGGCTTCAGCAACCAGCACACAGACAAGTGAGGTTATGGAGATAAGCGTTGAGGAGGGTGATGACGATACACCTATCATCAATCTTTTTAACAGCCTTCTTATAAGAGCTTACAACTCAAATGCATCTGATATACATATTGAGCCGTTTGAGAATCACACAAGTGTAAGAATGCGTATGGATGGTGTTATCTGTGACTTTATGACCTTGCAGAAGAATATCCACAATTCACTTTTAGCGAGAATTAAGATATTGGGTGACCTTGATATAGCCGAGAGACGTATTCCTCAGGATGGTCATTTCAGAATTAATATAGAAGGTGTAAACTTAAATGTCCGTGTATCAGTTATACCGACAGTATTTGGAGAAAAGGCAGTACTCAGACTTCTTGCTTCGGCGGGAAGCATAGACCATATAGGAACATTTGGCATGACGGAGAAAAACTACAAGCTTGTAATGAGAATGTTGCAGTCTCCAAATGGAATTATATACCTTACAGGACCTACGGGTTCGGGTAAATCTACAACACTCTATATGATACTTGAGGAGCTTGCAAAGAGAAGTGTCAACATCTCAACAATAGAAGATCCTGTTGAGAAGAATGTTGCAAAGCTTAATCAGATGCAGGTTAATAACACAGCGGGGCTTACTTTTGAGGTTGGACTTAGAGCACTGCTCAGACAGGATCCGGATATAATCATGGTTGGTGAGACAAGAGATGCAGAGACAGCCTCTATTTCCGTAAGAGCCGCTATAACAGGACACCTTGTTCTGTCAACACTCCATACAAACGATGCGGCATCATCCGTTGTCCGTCTTGCAGATATGGGTGTTGAGCCTTATATGATTGCAAGCTCACTTGTCGGAATAGTTGCACAGCGACTTGTCAGAAAGGTGTGTCCGTTCTGTGGTGAATGGGGACCTATGACAGAGCAGGAGGAGGCAATCGCAGGAGTTACATTCCCTAGGATTAAACATGCAAAGGGATGCAGACAGTGTAATAACACCGGCTATAAGGGACGAATATCTATACATGAGATACTGATGATAGATAAAAAGGTAAGACAAATGATAATAGAAAAAGCACCTGTTGAGGCTATAAAGGAATACGCTGTTGAACAGCAGGGTATGAGTACCTTAAAGAAGAGTGCGCTTGAATTAGTTGAAGATGGAACTACGACAGTGGATGAGCTGCTAAGAGTTTCTTATTATGAATAAACACGGGAGGGAGGCTTTATAGATATGATGATAGACAGTATGATAATGGAAGCGCGAAGTATGGGGTGTTCAGATATCCATATTACAGTAGGTATGCCCCTTATGTATCGTATAAATGGCAAGCTTAGCCTTGCACCGACCAAGCTTACAGATGCGGATACGATAACAATATTAGCTGAGCTTCTTACCGATGAACAAAGAAATAACCTTGAGAAAGGAATAGATGCAGATTTCGCAATTAAGACACCTGACGGAAACAGGCAGCGTGTAAATGTATTTAAACAGGATGGCAAAATGGCAGCAACCATACGACTTCTCAATTCTTCCATTCCTTCAATGGAGATGTTAGGTCTGTCGGGAGTTTTAAGGGAGCTTGCCGACAAGCCGAGAGGTATGATTCTTGTGACAGGACCTACAGGCTCAGGTAAATCTACAACGCTTGCATCGATGATTGATTATATCAATTCGTCAAGACCGGAGCACATCATAACGATAGAGGATCCTGTTGAGTATGTGTATGGACGAAAGCTTGCACTTATTCATCAGAGAGAGATAGGAAGAGATGCGGCGACCTTTGCATCTGCATTGAGAAGTGCATTAAGAGAGGATCCGGATATCATCCTTGTAGGTGAGATGAGAGATTATGAGACGATATCTGCTGCTCTTACTGCGGCGGAGACAGGACACCTTGTAATGTCAACTCTTCACACAACGGGGGCAGCACAGACTATAGACCGTATAATAGATGCCTGTCCGTCAGGTATGCAGAATCAGGTGAGAACACAGCTTGCCAGCGTATTAAATGGTGTAATAACTCAGTGCCTTATACCTAACGCAAGAGGTAATGGAAGAGTGGTAGCTACAGAGATTCTTGTAGGAACTGATGCGGTATGTAATCAGATTCGTGAGAATAAATGCCACCAGCTTGGCTCGCTCATGCAGGCGGGTTCTTCAGCAGGTATGCATACGCTTAATGGTGATCTGGCAAGACTTATCCAGAATGGTCTTATCAACAGACAGCAGGCATATAAATACTCAAATGATGTATCGGAATTAGAGCAGTATTTATAAAAAAAGGGTTAAGAATTTTCAAAAAATGTACGATTATATATTTGAAATAATTGTTAAATGAGCTTACAGGCTTGATAGCAATAGTATAATTTGTTATAATTTATATGATGATTATTACTAAAGATCAGGAGGTCATGATTATGAAACAGACGAAGAAAATGAAAGAGGATAAAGGCTTTACGCTGGTTGAGCTTATTGTAGTTATCGTTATTCTTGCTATACTTGCTGCAATCTTAGTTCCAGCATTACTTGGTTACATTGACAAGGCTAAGGGACAGCAGATTGTACTTAATGGTAAGAGTGTACTTACAGCAGCACAGGCTGAGTTGTCAAGCACATATGCTAAGAGTGGCAAGCCATCAGATGTTAATGTTACATCAATTCTTGATACTGCCGATGTACCTAAGGCAACAGAAGTTGAGATTAAGACAGGCGGAACATCAGATACAGCAGATAAGACGTCACACGCATCATACACAGTATACGGAGTGAAGTATACAGAGGGTGATAAGACTATCTATTATGTATACAACGCAACAACAGGTGCAGCTTCATGGGATGCTACAGCAGATGAGTATGCAGCATTAACAGGAACAACCATTACAATAAAATAATTTATATATGTAATATCTATAAATCGGACATACGCAGTTAGTTATATGTATGATACGATTAATGTTATTCATACAAAACAGAGATATTTTGATGATATATCGAAATATCTCTGTTTTTTTGTGCAACATCAGATTGTATCTATATCTTTGCAAAATAAGTATAAAATTTAAGTATAAATTAAGTGCAAATTAGATTATTCCATCTTGAAGAGCATTTAATAAAATGGTATAATCATAAAGATTGTATTGAGACAAAACCGAGACTACTGAAAATGTTATTTGAACGAGTGACATTTTCAGTCGTTTCGGAGTCTTGATTCAAAAATATTTTTAAGGAGAACATATATTATGTACAAGAAGTTTGAAATGGAACTTGCTGGCAGAACACTTAGAGTTGATGTTGGCAGAGTAGCAAAGCAGGCTAATGGTGCAGCTTTAATGCATTATGGTGACACAGTTGTATTATCAACAGCAACAGCATCAGAGAAGCCAAGAGATGGTATCGATTTCTTCCCACTTTCAGTTGAGTATGAGGAGAAGATGTATTCAGTAGGTAAGATACCTGGCGGATTTAATAAGAGAGAGGGAAAGGCAAGCGAGAACGCAATTCTTACATCAAGAGTAATTGACCGTCCTATGAGACCTCTTTTCCCTAAGGATTACAGAAATGATGTAACACTTAACAATATGGTTATGGCAGTAGATCCTGAGTGTTCACCAGAGCTTACAGCTATGCTTGGCTCTGCTATAGCAACAGCCATCTCAGATATTCCATTTGACGGACCATGTGCTACAACACAGGTTGGTATGATTGATGGAGAGCTCGTATTTAACCCTAATTCAGCACAGAACCTTATATCAGACCTTAAGCTTACTGTAGCTTCTACACGTGATAAGGTTATTATGATTGAGGCGGGTGCTAATGAGATACCAGAGGCTAAGATGATTGAGGCTATATATGCAGCTCATGAGCTTAACCAGAAGGTAATTGAATTCATTGACAAAATTGTTGCTGAGTGTGGTAAGCCAAAGCATGAGTACACAAGCTGTGCTGTTCCGGAAGAGTTGTTTGCTGCTATTAAGGGGATTGTTACTCCTGAGCAGATGGAAGAGGCAGTATTTACAGATGAGAAGCAGGTAAGAGAAGAAAATATAAGACAGATTAAGGAGAAGCTCACAGAGGCATTTGCTGATAACGAGGAGTGGCTTGCTGTACTTGATGAGGCTGTATACCAGTATCAGAAAAAGACAGTAAGAAAGATGATATTAAAGGATCATAAGAGACCTGACGGAAGACTTATCACACAGATAAGACCACTTGCTGCTGAGGTTGATATAATTCCTAGAGTTCATGGTTCAGCTATGTTTACAAGAGGACAGACACAGATATGTAATGTTGTCACACTTGCACCTTTATCAGAGTCGCAGAAGATAGATGGATTAGATGCGAATGTTGTATCTAAGAGATATATGCATCACTACAACTTCCCTGCATACTCTGTAGGTGAGACAAAGCCATCAAGAGGACCAGGACGTCGTGAGATCGGACATGGAGCACTCGCAGAGAGAGCACTTATTCCTGTACTTCCAAGCGAGGACGAGTTCCCATATGCAATCCGTTCCGTATCAGAGACTTTTGAGTCAAACGGTTCAACATCTATGGCATCTACATGTGCATCATGTATGTCACTTATGGCAGCTGGTGTACCTATAAAGAAGATGGTTGCGGGTATCTCATGTGGCCTTGTTACAGGTGAGACAGATGATGACTATGTACTTCTTACAGATATTCAGGGACTTGAGGATTTCTTCGGAGACATGGATTTCAAGGTTACAGGTACAACAGAGGGTATCACAGCAATTCAGATGGATATCAAGATTCACGGTCTTACACGTCCTATAGTTGAGGGCGCTATTGCAAGATGTCGTGAGGCAAGATTGTTCATCATGGATAACTGCATGAAGCCGGCAATCTCTGAGCCAAGAGCTACAGTTGGTGAGCTTGCACCTAAGATTATCCAGACTAAGGTAGATCCTGAGAAGATTGGTGAGATTATCGGTCAGAGAGGAAAGACTATAAATGCTATCATTGATGAGACAGGTGTTAAGATTGATATAGATGACGACGGCAACGTATTTATCTGTGGCGTAGAGCAGGAAGGAATGGATAAGGCATTTAAGATTATCCGTTCAATAGTAGATCCTATTGAGGTAGGCAAGACCTACGAGGGCAAGGTAGTTAGAATTATGAACTTTGGTGCATTTGTTGAGCTATCACCTAACAAGGATGGACTTATCCATATTTCTAAGCTTGCTGACCACAGAGTTGAGAAGGTCGAGGATGTTGTTAATATAGGAGATGAGGTAAGAGTTAAGGTTCTTGACATTGACAGAATGGGCAAGATAAGCTTAAGCCTTAAGGATGCAGAATAATTCATACTGGGAGGACATTCAATGAGATTCGGATATTTTGACGAAGAACGCAAGGAATATGTTATAGACAGGCCGGACACCCCGGCTCCTTGGGCTAACTATCTTGGCTCACCGGAGTATGGTGCCATTATATCTAACAATGCAGGTGGTTACAGTTTTGTAAAATCAGGTGCAAATGGAAGAATTATAAGATATATATTCAACAGCTTTGATCAGCCGGGAAGATATGTATATCTTAGAGATAATGATACAAAGGATTATTGGTCTGCCTCATGGCAGCCTGTAGGCAAGGATTTATCCGTATACAAGAATGAATGTCATCACGGTACAGGATATACAAATATAAAAGCCGCTTATGAGGGAATATCATCAGAGGTACTTTACTATGTACCTCTTGATAAAACTCATGAGGTATGGCGTGTGAAGGTAACAAACGATTCTGACAGAGAGAGAAATCTTTCAGTTTTTGGATTCTGTGAGTTCACTAATGACAATAACTACGAGCAGGATCAGGTAAACCTTCAGTACACA
Organism: bacterium; assembly: GCA_963616385.1. GTDB lineage: Bacteria > Bacillota > Clostridia > Lachnospirales > Lachnospiraceae > Coprococcus_C. The sequence continues at coordinate 9,852 of CAVELH010000075.1, forward strand.
TTATTTATAACAAGAACATACTTCCTTGGAGACAGAATCAAGCAGGTTATAAATGAGAATGTAAACAAGGGAGAGGCTATAAATGGAAGCGTAGCATTTACAAGATTCTTCGGTCTTGCAGGTGCAGAGGTAGCAAGCTATGCGGGAGATAAGGAAGCTTTTCTTGGAAGATATCATACATATGCTAACCCTGTAGGCGTAATAAATGGTGACTGTGGAAACGCATTGAACTACAATTCTAATGCCTGTGGTGCTTTGGAGACTAAGCTCACACTTAAGCCGGGCGAGAGCAAGGAATTTGCGTTTGTGCTTGGAATGAAGCCTGATGCTGAGTCAAAGACAGTTATGGAGTCATATAAGGATGTTGACACACAGACTGAGAAGGAGCTTGCAGAGCTTATAGATTACTGGCATGGAAAGTTAAGTCATTTTCAGGTTAAGACACCTAGCGAATCATTCAATGCAATGATTAATACATGGAATGCATATCAGTGCTTTATGACATTTATATGGTCAAGAGCTGCATCATTCTCATATTGTGGTCTTAGAAATGGATATGGTTACAGAGATACTGTTCAGGATATACAGGGTATTATTCACCTTGCACCTGAGATGGCATTAGATAAGATAAGATTCATGCTGTCAGCACAGGTTGATAACGGCGGTGGACTTCCACTTGTTAAGTTTGACCATAATGCAGGACATGAGGATACACCTGATGATGAATCATATGTAAGAGCAACAGGTCATCCTGCTTACAGAGCGGACGATGCACTGTGGTTGTTCCCAACAGTATATAAGTATATTGCAGAGTCAGGCAATGTTGATTTTATAGATGAGGTTATCGTATTTGCTAATGGCGGTGAGGGTACTGTATATGAACACTTAAAGCGTGCAATCGATTTCTCTATGAACAGACTTGGCAATAACAATATGCCTGCCGGACTTCATGCAGACTGGAATGACTGTTTAAGACTTGGCAAGAAGGGTGAGTCAACCTTCGTTGCAATGCAGTTGTATTATGCAATGACTGTTCTTCGTGGCTTTGCTTGTAGAAAGAATGATACAGAGTATATAGCTTACCTTGACAAGATACAGAAGGAGCTTGGTGATACTATCCAGACAAAGTGCTGGGAGGATGACAGATACATCCGTGGTTACAAAGAGGATGGAATGATTATTGGTTCAAAGCATGATCCTGAGGCCAATATGTGGCTTAACCCACAGTCATGGGCTGTAATCAGTGGTCTTGCCACAAAGGAGCAGGCAGAGAAGGCACTTGAGTCTGTACACAGAGAGTTAAATACTCCATATGGTGTAAGACTTATGGCACCATCATATGTAGACCATGCATTTGAGGGAGCACTCATGTTACTCTTTAACCCATCAACTAAGGAGAATGGCGGTATATTCTCACAGCCACAGGGCTGGATAATACTTGCCGAGTCACTTATGGGACATGGTAACAGAGCATTTGAGTATTTTACAGAAAGCTCACCTGCATCAATGAACGACAAGGCTGAGATAAGAAAACTTGAGCCATATTGCCATGGACAGTTTACAGAGAGCTCAGAGAGCCCATTTGAGGGCAGAGCACATGTACACTGGCTTACAGGTACAGCGTCTACAGTTATGGTAGGCTGCGTTGAGGGTATACTTGGTATGCGTCCTGACTTTGGCGGACTTCGCATAGCACCTTCAGTATCATCAGATTGGAAGGAATTTGAG
>CAVELH010000076.1:0-11505 GCA_963616385.1 bacterium
CCCATGGCAACAAGGAATATCAGGTAAAATAAAACGAATATACCTCCACCATTTTCGCCTACTACAAACGGGAATCTCCATACATTTCCTATTCCGATAGCGCAGCCTGCACTGACCAGAATAAATCCTAATCTTGACTTAAATGACTCTCTTTTCATACTTCCCCCTACAATTTAATTGTATTTTTTCTATTTTACACTATTCTTTAAACAATATCAAAGTAACTATATATTGTCAAGGAACATGGAATACAATACGTCAATCAAAAAAATCCATAATGACACCTGAATATCAATTCAATGTTCAGGTATCATTATGGATTCATATAACATGTTATATCACTGTCAGCTTTATGGTCTCTGTCCCATTGCGCCCTCAAGAGTTATTGTCTCACCGCTCATATACTTGAAGTCATCTGAAGCAAGCTGTACACATACACGTCCTATTTCCTTCTCAACATCTCCGAAATGTCCCATAGGAGGAGTCTTTACATTTGCCTTAAATGCCTCAGGATATGCCTTTTCAAAATTCTCAAGCTGTGCTGTCCACGCAAGAGGACATACAATGTTAGCATTTATTCCATCAGCAGCCCACTCTGTAGCAGCAACTCGTGTAAGTCCGCGAATACCTTCCTTGGCTGCCGCATACGCACACTGTCCATAATTACCGAATAAGCCTGCACCGGATGCAAAGTTTATAACTGAACCCTTTGTCTCCTTAAGATATGGATAGCATGCCTTCATATAGTAAAACGCTGCATAAAGTCCGGAATAAATTGCAAGGTTGAACTGATCTGTTGTATGGTCTGCAATTGTAACACCTGAAGCTGATGCCTGTGCATTGTTGACAAGTATATCTATTCTTCCAAATGTATCAATAGTCTGCTTTACAACCTCTCCGACAACTGCCTCATTATCTGCCCCCGCATTGACATCTGCCTGTATAGGGAGAACCTTTATACCGTATTTGCTCTCCAACTCTTCCTTGGCATCAGTAAGCTTTTGTACATTACGCCCTGTGAGAACCAGATTAGCGCCTTCCTTCGCATATGCAGTAGCTATACCATAACCGATAGAGCCACAGCTTCCGTCACTCAAAACTGCTCTTCCGCCACCTGTAATGATGGCTGTTTTTCCTGATAAAATACCCATAAGATTAGCCCCTTTCTATATTAAAATATAATATTGTGCTATTAACAAATCACATAGATATTTTACCAAATCTCAGTAAAAAGTACAATCTTGAAGCCATGCATTTTAATGATATTATCTATCATTTACTCTCTGTTTTTAAGCACCTCAGCAGGAAGCATCTTCTTTATTCTTCTCACGAGCAGCTGATTAATAATTAAGTACAATATAATAGTTCCTATAAACATCGCTCCATATATCCATACTGAGAACGATTTATCTACACCGCAGGCAACATTTGGCACAAATGCAGGCTCATAGATTGCATCTAATATTACCTTTGCAAGCGGAATAGAAATGACAGCACCAATAAGTATTACATAGAAATTGCCATCAAGGTACATACGCTTTAACTCTTTGTTTCTGTAACCAAATATTTTGACAAGTGCAATGCTGAATGATGAGCGGTCAATCATTACCTTCATCATAAGGTAGAGAACTATAACAAATATAACTATTGATACTCCACCTATCATTATTATCATAGGTCTCATCTGGTCTGAGAATATACCTGCTGATTTCTTAACATCCTCTCTGGTTGTTGTAGAATATAATCTTCCAGACTCGATATTAAGGTCATGGTCTGCAAATACTACGTTGTAGTAATCATCCTGCTCCCCAAATAATTCAAGTGCCTTGTCATATGACATAAATACCATAAAATTAGGTGCATACTGTGTAACTGCTTCTATATAAAATGCATAGAGACTGTCATTTTCCTCGTCCTTAAGTGTTATGATATCGCCAACGCCGAGATTATATTTATATGCTATAGATGAACTGATTGTCACCTTATCCGCAGAGTCAGATGTCTTTACATCAAAGAATGGATTGTCATCCTCTATACCAAGCAGAGTTACATCAAAGTCAAATCCATATATATCCTTCTTTAAATCCTTTGCATATGCCTTATAACCACCCTCCGGTGCTTTTTCAGCCGGATATTTGTAGGTATACATATACTCAAACTTTGTATCATCAACGTACTCAACCTCGACCTGATTACAGTACACATATATCTCAAGTGACATAACAAGGAGAAGAATACTTACAAACATTCCAAATATTACCGTAAATGCTGTTCTTCTCTCTCTTATTATCTGTCTTATCTTAAACAGCTTCATGAACTTCATGTTCTTAAGCTTTATATCCTTACCCTTACCTGCCTTCTGCTCATTTTTAAGAAGTGTAAGTACAGGCTTTGAGAGTCTCTTTCTTATTACTAAGCTTGTGACAATGAGACATACTATAGGAGGAACTATAATTCCATACACAAAGAGATATGGCATAACAGCTACATCCAATTCTGGAAGTGAATAATAATTATAGCAATCCTGCATCTGGTATCTTACACCTGCATCTGTATACGCAATAAGTGTTCCTATTGTACCTGACACAAATGCAATTATTGTAGGGAGAAATACATAGTGTCTCATCAGGTCTCTTCTCTTAACACCAAGTGCATATAAAGCTCCTATTACCTGACTTTCCTGATCTATTGAGTGAACAACAAAAACAGATAAAACATATGCAATAAGTATAAGAATGATTACTCCAGCTATCATTCCAACACTTCTGTTTAATTCCTGATCGTCTGCTGCTGCCTGTATTCTTACATTGTCCTCAGCAGTTAAAAATGTGAGCAGATTACCGACATCAGAATTAAAGATTTCGTCAAGCATATCATCTGTCTCATCCTTAAACTCTGATAAACCATCATAAACCTTAACAGAACCGTCATATGCATCCTTTGTTCCATCAAGATATGAATCAAGTGCAGGATTGCCAAGATTTCCTAACATATCATTGTACGATGTAAGCTCTGAAAGTCCATTTTTAAGCTCCTCTGCGCCATCCACAAGCTCATCTATTCCATCTCTTATCTCATCCTCTCTGCCAAGTGTTCTGTCCCAGTATTCCTGAAAATACTCATCGTCAACATCACCGGCAGAAAAAGAAAGCTCCTTTAAGCAATCCTTAAGCTCATCATCAGTCATCTTATCATTTAACTGATATGCGTAATAATATTCCTCTGATTTTACACTCTTACCCTCATCACGAAGCATATCGTAGGTATTTGCTGTCACAAATACAATACCAAAATTCTTACTGTCACAGCCTGTATCTGCAATAGCCTTTAATGGACTATCATAATCAGGAACAGTACCTATTCCTGAAATCTTATATGTATGTCCGCCAATGGTTATACTGTCACCTACATTTATCTCATTTTTCTCTGCATACTTTCTCTCAAGCACGAGCTCATCATCATTTGCGACTGGCTCGCCTTTACATATTGCTACCTTATCTATATCCTGACGATTTTTGTATACTCTGATTGTCTTTCCATCATCTACTGAATAATCTAAAAAGAACATTTTCTCAAGTGTTATACCTTCATCTATAAGGTTATCCCACTCAGAATCAGTCATAGGCAAAAACAACGAAAACTGTCCATCCTCTACACTCTGAGCCTTGTCAGCATCCTTGGTTCCATTGATGATTGTCTCAGCCGCAGCTATAATACTTACAACCAGATACATACTAAGTATTATAAGAAATGAAAGTGCAAGATATCTGGCAATATTCTGCTTAAAATCACGAAAAATTCTCTTCTTCAATACCTTCTGCATCTTATAAATCCTCCAATTCCTCTGCTTTTACCTTAACCTCATTACAGTAATTCTTCTTTATCTGTCCATCCTTTAAGATAATTACCTGGTCAACCATATCCTTTATTGCATTATTATGAGTTACAATAAGCATTGTAGTTCCATACTGAGCGTTAATCTTCTCAAGCAAAACAAGAATGTCTCTTGATGTCTTAGAATCAAGTGCTCCTGTAGGCTCATCGCACAAAAGAAGCTTAGGGTTCTTAATCAAAGCTCTTGCTATCGCACATCTCTGCTGCTGACCTCCGGAAAGCTGTGATGGGAATTTGTTCTGATGCTCTGTAAGTCCTAATATATCAATCAGCTCATCTATATCAAGTGGATGCTCTGTAAGGTACTCACATACCTGTATATTTTCCCTGATTGTAAGATTCGGTACCAGATTATAAAACTGAAAAATAAATCCAAGATAATCTCTGCGGTAATCAGACAATGCCTCAGCCTTCAAGCCTACCATTTCCTTTCCGTCAACCTTAATAGAGCCGGAGTCAACTATATCAAGACCGCCAATACAGTTAAGTAATGTTGATTTACCTGAACCACTTGTTCCCTGTATAACGCACATCTTACCCTTTTCAACGCCAACAGAAACACCCTTCAAAACCTGAATATAGCTTCCGCCCTCACCATAGCTTTTCTTTACATCTGATACCTCTACATACATCCTTTAATCCTCCTTAGATATTACATTTTTAATATTTAAAATCTTTATATTGCATAACACCGTTATGTAGTGTCTTTAAATTTTGCTATGTCGACACAACGGTCAAACATAGCAAATTTTTAATCCTTGCTAAACAGAGCCATCCAGCCACCAACAAGGTATTTTAGTACATGATTAAAATGCTTTAACGCTTCCATCTCATCACGCTCATGTAACAGCAAATGCGTAAATGCATTAATCTGTATATGTGAAACCCAGTGCAGCGTGTATTCATCCGGAACATCAACACCAAGCTTATCTGCCTGTGCCTTGGCAAGAATCTTATATCCCTGCTCTAGTATATCAACAAACTCATCTATACAATTCTCAAATCTTGAACCCTGACTCTTAGTAAGGATAAGCACAAACATTTCATAATCTGAATATATGACATGTAATATCTGCTGACTTGCAAACAAATCATCCTGCATATTATCCTCATCAGCTACAGGTAACTGCTGAAGCTCCATAAGCTCCAGCCTCATATGCTGATTGAGTAACTCTCTAAGCTTAATAAGTGCCGGCTCTACAATAGATGCGAACAAATCCTCTTTATCTTTAAAGAAGAAGTACAACGCTCCGGTAGTAACCCCAGCCTCCTTGCATATAGACCTGAGTGAAGCCCCCTGATATCCCTTCTCCAGAAATTCTCTCCTTGCACTTGCAATAAGCTTCTCTCTGGTTTCCTTATCATCCTTCATAATATATACCCCAAATACATATTTTAATTACTGATGTAACATAACACCGTTATGTTACAATAAGATTATCAGAATGTCAACAATTTTTTCAAGACATTTCAAGGTAATAATAAATTATCAAAAATAGAATTAAGATTATAAGTAAGATTATCTTGAAAACAAAATTATTTTGAAATTATGATTAGAAATTAAATGTCAAATACAACATAATACTGGGGCAGGTGGCATAAGAAAAACCGTTTAAGCACGCCAGCACTTAGCGAGCGTTCCGCGAGCTTAGTACTGCTGCGTGATTAATCGAACGAGAGTGTGTTTTTCAAATGCCACCTGCCCCAGTATTATGTTGTAATCTGTGTATTTAATTTTCTGTTATAATTCCTTCTAACTTCTTCTTATTTTTGATAAATTCCTTTTTGGCATTAAATGAATTTCTTGCAATAGACATATAGTTTAATTTATCATCATTGTAATCATCAAGTGATATTCCCTTTGCCTTAAGTATATCCTTTATTATATATACTCCGAACCATGGGTTGCTTGCCAACAATGGACCTACTGTATTTGTAAACATGAGGTTCTTGTATCTTGCGCCCTCTGCATTGCCCTTACAGTTATTGCCGTAACCATATATAAGAGTTCCAAGTGGTGTGGCAGTCTTACCAAGTGTAAAGTCCATTCTCTGTATCTGACATCCGATTATTTCCATTCCATCTTCAGTTTTCCAATAGATATCATCTCCGTATACTTCTTTAGTAAGCATAGGCATCTTGGTTCTGTTTAAGGCTCTTGCCTGCATATCTATTATTCTAAGTCCGTCATTTGCAGAGCCGTCATCTAAGTAGTATCTCTTTCCAAATATACATCCGGTTGAGCCTGTTACTAATATATGTCCGTCACTTTCTATATAATCCTTAAGTCTCTGCTCATAGTTTCTTATATCGTCTGTGACATAACGGATATCTCTTAACTGACCTGCTCCCATTATTATCAAATCAACATCTGATAAATCAGGCAGCTCATCAGCAGTATTTACCTTTATCAGATTTGCCTCCATATCCATTGACTCAACTATCTTAACTATGGACATTGCATTTCCCCTATCTCCGTGGAGATTAAGTATATCAGGGTATAACCATACTATATTTATCTTCATAATCTATTCTCCTCGTCTATCACTCATTACTTTCCAAACTTCTTTACACTGTTTAAGCAGTCATAATAAGAGTGCATCCATGTAAGAAGATATACGTTGTTGCAGTCATATTTCATAAGCTCCTTCAACAGCTCGTCATAATTTCTGGTTGGCATTATAGTTATATTGTCAGGCGATACACCCTCTAATACAAGTCTTATTGCCTCATCATAACAAACTGTTTCCGACATACATATATATCTTACAACACTGTCATTTACTATCTTGCCAAAATCACAGTCATATGAATAATAAACACCCGTATAATTAGGAATAAAGTCTACTACCTCACACAAATCTAGTACAATTATCTTCTCTTTTTTATCTGATGATGTAACATTTATAGCACTCTGGAGTGTAACAGGAGTTTCCTGCTTGATTCTCAGGTAATTAATAGTCTTGCCTCCGGCAGTCATCTTCTCAACTCGTCCACTCTGTATCTTGAATTCCTTAATAGACTTCTGTATGCTGTCACGACTTATTCCCTCATGTCTTGCAAATGCAATCATGGAAGCATAGCAATATAAGAAATCTGTGCTTATATATTTTACTTTGAAATTCTCATCACCGACATTGATTGTGTTTTTCTCTTTGTCAACAGCGACAACTGTCGCCTCATCAGGGCTCTTTAACTCACACGCTGTACATTTGAACTTACCTATGTTAAGGAGGTTCTCATACTCATATTTTATCGCACGACTACATACAGGACATGAGCTTGCAACTGTAAACTTATTGTCATTTATAGCTTCAGCAGCTTCTCCTGCAACTCCATAATAGCTCACTCCTCCTGTCGGCTCATCACCCTCTCGAAGTCCAAACGATGCACAGTTTGGCTCATCTCTGTTAAGGATAAGATGCACATCAGGTGTTATGGCATTTTTAATCTTATTCATTATAACGCCCGGCTCACCATTTCTCTGTGACTGATCCTTAAGAACATTTGTCACAAGTATTATATCAGGCTTAATCTGTTTGCTCACAAGAGGGATATATCTCTCATCAACCTCAAGCACAACATAATCTACATCAACATATCCATTTAACTTAGAGCTTCTTATTAAAGCTGTGGCAACTCCACGTCCCATGTTAGCTCCAACAGCATTGGTACATATAGTCTTTCCATCGCTCTTTATAAGCTGCGCAAGCATACCTGTTGTCGTTGTCTTTCCGCTTGTACCTGTAACCATAACAATCTTGGTGTCCGGTTTAAATGTAAAGCAGCTTACAAAATCCTTCTTTATCATGCACGCAAATCCACCCGGCCATGTAGTTCCAGATATTCCAGGTAATATCTTAATAATACCATACACACACTTTCCTACCAGCAAGGCTAATCTAAACAGTAACTTTCCCATCTTGTTCCTCCTTGTTTTGTGGCTATCATGCACCACCATAACTCATATGCTATCATACTATATCATTCTGTAAAGTCAACTTTTATTTTAACATGGCTATTTTATTATAGCTTATATCATGCTGTTTCTATATGTTTCTTCTTATAAGTCCTCATCCACGAAACTGTCTCATCATATTCCCGCTTAGTAATACTGCGATTAGAGAAACCAGCTCTCTCCAAAATGTCAATAATATACTCTGCCTCCTCGCTCTCTCCGGCTATCCATATAATCTGGTCACGGTAGTTAAAAAGTCCTCTGTACTCGTTGTACCTTTTTCTTAATCTGTTGCCATACCACGAATATCTCATAATCAGTCGGTCATTTATATCTGCCCTTATAAACCTGATTCCAATCATGGCAAGAATACCAAGCCTTATAACAACGAATACTGCAATTATTGCCAATACAACCTTAAGTATTCCGTAGCATATTTTCTTAATCATCTCATCGGAAAGTGTAAAGCCTCCATTACTATTATCAGAGGCATTTCCATTATCTCCTGTATCTCCCACTACATTCTCGAATACCTCCCAGAAGTCTACAACCTCCTCCTCGTCACCTGAAGGTGTCACATCAACGACCTGCCAGCCCATTCCCTGTGTATATATCTCCACCCAGGCATGCGCATCTGCATCCGTAACATTTACTTCAATAAGAGCAGTCTCGCCAAGCTCAGAATATCCGTCATAGTAATCACTGTAGTTTTCTCCCTCTACCAGCTCACCATCTGTCATCTGATAATAGTCTATCGCGTATCCCTCTACATATCTTGCAGGAATACCAAGATATCTAAAAATAAGTGTTGCCGCAGAGGCGTAATGTGCACAATATCCTTTTCGGTTGTCCTCAAGGAAATAATTCACAAAATCCTCATTTCTAGGTGTCTTTCCGGGACGTACTGTATACGGGATATTCTCCTGAAAATATGCTCCGACAGCATCCACAACCTCATCAGCACTGTTTCCACTCAGATTAAGCTCATCCACAAAGCTGGCGATAACCTCCCTGTTCTCATCCGGAACATATAAATCATCCTGCGTAAATGAGCCATTTTCACCATATGCACTCTCATTAACCCGAGCCTCATTGCCATATAATCTAGGATAGTACTCTATCTCCACGTTACCCCTGTTGTCCGGTGTACTTGCTTCTGTATAGTATGGCAGATAATTTCTAGATGAATCAGCACCAACATTTCTCACTTTCATAATACCCTTGGCACTTCCTGTAAGGTTATTGTCATAAGCCTCCTTAAGTGCATCCGCTTCAGGCGTAAGCGTGTTATCATACCATTTCAGATTATCAATGCTTGTCCATGAATTCTGGTACGGATTGTAGTTCTCACCTATAAATGAGCGAAGGTATATATTCCTGTAGCTGTAAGGTGTTACCTGAACAACCAAATCTGTCTCATAATCAAGTCTTACCGTTGAAACATCTCCAAGTCGTCCGCTGTCAAGACCTCCCACATCATTTGACATATGGAAAAATCCACTCCAGCCATCCATAAGCAGCGTGCTTACGCCAGCCATAGTAAGCTCCTTATATTTGTTACCTGTATATCCCGAATTAAAGTTCCCCTTTGGTCGAAATGATGATACTGCAATTATAACAACTACTGCATAGACAAGTGCCATCACTCCCGCCTGAATCATGGCTTTAACATCATATACATATGATATGCTTTTTTTCTTATTTTCAAACACTGCATCACTGCGTTTTACAGAAACCTGCGGACTGTAATGTCGTCCGGATTTAAGCACATATGTCATAGCTATTCCTGCTATAAGCATAATGGTGTACAGCATATCCGGCTCTTCCGTCATGTAAAGCGGAATAACATTGAAGAACATTACTATAAATATCGCAGTTAAATACTGCATTCGACGTGATATGTATACATTCAGGAGGATATCTAAAACAATTCCTATAAACATAGCCGCACAGGTTATGGTAACATATCTGTTGTCAATCTGCTCATTGTAGAGCTTCCTGATATCTATATCAAAGTATTCTGCTGCATCATCCACAGTTATATTAACAATCGCATAAAATCCACTGTTTATATATATCCTGAACAGATAAACCAATGCGCCAAATGTGACAAGCAAAAACAGATATCCAAGATTTTCAACCAAAAGTCTGTAGTAGAGCAACGCACAACAAATAGCCATGATACCTATTACGATATGGCACATGGCGACATTATATTTTATGCCGAATGAGGATAAATAAAATCCTATACTTCCCATGGAAAGCAGGTACACGATAACACCCTTCAACAGTAAGGTGAGAAGTCTGTTTTCTGACCTTCCATAAAATGAATTACCTATCCTTATACCATCACATATTATATTGTCCTCTATTGTCTGTTTATTTTTTTTAGCCACTATACATTCTCCCTGATATGAATAACCGCCTGTCCATTCTCTGAGGTTACATGTATATAAGCCTTCATCTCAGGATGAACACTTGACATATGCGATGCCGCCTCGTCAACGCCCTCATAGGTTTTCTCATAAAACAACTTTGCAAATGCATCATTCAGCTCGTCCGGATAATCTATTCTGATATCCTCATACTCATATCTGTTAATTGAAAAATACATAAGCCTTACAGTAGTCTTATCCGATATCATCTGATAAATCATTGTATATGTTACGGATAAAATCTGTGCAAGCACCTCTTTGTCACTATTACAAAGCTCTGGCAGCACAACAAGCTGCTTGTCAGACATGCTTACTCTGTCTTTAACCATAAGTATGTCTCTCTTTGCAGACAGCTTCCAGTGTATACTCATCAGCTTATCGCCGGGTATATACTCTCGTATCTCCTGTACGTCTGAGAAGTCATTTCCACGTTTTGTGCTCTCCTCACTCTCTAACATACCCTGTTCAAAATTAACCGCATCATAGCTCACATCATTGATTCTAAGCGGCATTATTATTGCCTCCGCAAACGTCTTTGCTTTAAGCCTGAGATAGAACATTCCGAGCATATCCTTTATATCTATTCTCTTTACCTCAAGCTTGATAACTCCCGGATAGTGAGCAATAATTGGAAGCTTTATCGTATATCCACCTCTCGCATGTACAGGAATTGATATAACCTGCTCACCGACAGTTCCGAAAAATTCATTGCTGACAGTTATATGAACCTTTGCATCAAGCGACATTAAAAATGACGGATTGTGTACATCTATTATAAAATATGTCTCGTCATCCTGCTTACCATATAAATCTGATGCACGATTTATCTCAACAGATACAAAATGTCTCAATATGAAATTGCTTATAATGGATAACACCGGTGCAGCCGCAAGCATAATAAGTACTATGAAAAAAAAGTGACTGTGTAAAAACCAGAACATAAATGCACTATATGCCACTACCACCAGATATCCAATTATACTGAGTATATTAATCATAGTCTCTCCATATTTCTATATGCGTGGTGCTGTAACCTGACCAAGTACATTATACATAGCGTGAACCATATCAAGTCCCTGTGCCTTTCCGCGTGCTGACAGCTTAACTCTGTGTCCCAATGTATCTTTTACAACACTCTGAACATCAAGTGCTGTTACATAATCTCTTCCGTCCACAACAGCCATCGCCTTAGCCATACGAAGAAGGGCTATTGTACCT
>CAVELH010000077.1:0-11239 GCA_963616385.1 bacterium
GCTCAGCATACAGAATTTATGGTTATCAATTATTGGTATCATCATTGGTGCACCACTTGGAAATGTAACATTAAATGCAATGTTTAACAGCAACGGTGAGAATTTTGATTATCATCTTGTACTGCCCGCACATGATTATATTATAGCCGGAATTTTAGTGCTTGTTATATCAGTGCTTGTAAGCTTTATGTTCTCGAAGAGAATAAAGAAGCTTGACATGATTGAGGTGTTAAAGGGTGTAGAGTAACAGTTAGCCTCTGCCGAGTATTGCATCCATATCCTGTTCTGGAGCTGTAAGTGGCTGAAGGTTATAGGTTTCAACAAGAAATCTTACAACTGCTTCAGACATGAAGGCTGGCAGGGTAGGTCCAAGATACATATTTTTAACACCGAGTGAGAGCAGGGTGAGTAAAATACAGACCGCCTTTTGCTCGTACCATGATAAAACGAGAGTGAGTGGAAGCTCATTTATGTCACACTCAAATGCAGAAGCTAATGCAAGTGCGACCTTGATGGCACTATATGAATCGTTGCACTGTCCCATATCAAGTATACGGGGAATGCCATCAATCTCGCCAAGGTCTAAGTCGTTGAATCTGTATTTGCCGCACGCGAGTGTCAATACAAGCGTGTCCATAGGGGTTTGCTTTACAAAGTCAGTATAGTAATTTCTGCCCGGATGCGCACCATCACAGCCGCCAACTAAGAATATGTGCTTAATTGCACCTTTCTTAATGGCGGCTATGATTTTATCTGCGTGTGATAAAACTGCTTCGTGGGCGAAGCCTGTAGTTAGAATATGACCGCCATTTATTCCACTCATGCTGTGGTCGTGTTCATATCCACCTAGTTCAAGGGCATGCTTGATGATTGGACTGAAATCCTTCTTTCCATCCTTGGTTTTACCGATGTGGCGAAGTCCCTCATAGCCGACTACAGAGGTTGTATATACCCTGTCCTTATAGCTTGGTCGCGGTGGCATAAGGCAGTTAGTTGTGAATAAAACAGGTGCAGGAATATTTTCAAATTCAGTCTGCTGACTCTGCCAGCTTGTTCCGAAGTTACCAGCCAGATGTTTGTATTTGTTGAGCTCAGGGTATCCATGTGCAGGAAGCATTTCACAGTGGGTATAGACATTTACACCTGTACCTTCGGTCTGCTCTAAGAGGAGCGATATGTCTTTGAGGTCATGACCTGATACAACGATAAAAGGTCCCTTTCTTATATCTGTGTGGACACGTTTAGGGGAAGGTGTACCGAAGGACTTCGTGTTTGCTGTATCAAGCAGCTCCATGCATTTGAAATTGACTTTGCCGAATTCCATTATTAACGAAATCCATTCCTCTACTGTGTGTTCACGGTTTATCTCACACAATCCCTTGTAGAACCAGTCGGTTACCTCGTCATCCGAAAATCCAAGATTAAGTGCATGATGAGCGTAAGCGGACATTCCCTTAAGTCCAAATAAAAGTGTTGAGCGAAGTGATACCATATCGGTTGTGCCATCCCAAAGACTTACAACAGAGATATCTATATCTCCAATTTTACTTCTCTCATCCTTAACACGGTGAATAAAGTCATCTATGGCTTCGTTGTCGAAATTGACATTAGTTAATGTAGTGAACAGGCCATCTATTAATAATCTGTCAGAAAGCTCTGTCCTTTTTTTCTTTGCATTTGATGTTTCGGCTAATTTGATAAGCTCATACACAAGCTCATCCTGTAGGTTAGAGGTGTCGGGCTGCTTTCCGCACACACCTGTATTTACACAGGCTTTATTGCCTGCTGTCTGTTGACATTGATAACAAAACATATTTGACATAATTTCCCTCCTGATTGGATTATGAAGGAAGTATGTGCAGAAAATGGAAGCTATATGCATGTCCAGTAAAATGGAAATAAAATATAAATATTTGATACAAAATAATATTGTAAAAAAAATATCCTGTGGTATAATAGCTGATGTATATAAGAAAAAGCAATGACGGAAAGAGTAGTGTATCTGAAGCATCCAGAGAGAGCAGTGATTGGTGGAAGCTGTTTATGTGAATCTTACATGAAAACCATTCCTGAGCTGTGCGTAGAAGGAATAGATGATAAGCTTATTCTGAAGCGTTACCGTGTGGCTTACGTTACAGGCTTAAGAGTTAAAATCAAGGTGGAACCGTGTGAGAGCACCCTTAGATATAGAGTTAATCTATAATCTGGGATGCTTTTTTATTATTATTTTTTAAGGAGATTAAAAATGGTAAACTTTAAAGAAGACGAGCAGTTAAAGACACTTAATCATTCATGTGCGCACCTTATGGCACAGGCAATCAAGCATCTGTATCCTCAGGCAAAGTTCTGGGTAGGACCTGTTGTAGCTGAGGGCTTCTACTATGATGTAGACCTTGGTGATGATGTAATAAGAGACGAGGATATCGCTGCAATCGAGAAGGAAATGAAGAAGGTTGCCAAGAGTGGAAAGAAGATTATCCGTAAGGAGATATCTAAGGAAGAGGCTCTTGAGATGTTCAAGGATGATGAGTATAAGTTAGACCTTATATCTAATCTTGAGGATGGAACAATATCATGCTATGAGCAGGGCGACTTTACAGACCTCTGTAGAGGACCTCACGTTGACAATGTAAAGCTGTGTCGTAACTTTAAGCTTATCAGACATTCTGGTGCTTATTGGAAGGGCGATAGCAACAATAAGGTACTTCAGAGAATATATGGTGTGTGCTTCCCTACACCAGAGGAGCTTGAGGAGCATCTTAAGCTTCTTGAGGAGGCAAAGGAGAGAGACCACAGAAAGATTGGTAAGGACATGAATCTTTTCATGGTTGATGATTTAATTGGTAGAGGACTTCCAATGTTCCTTCCAAAGGGATATACAATATGGCAGGAGCTTGAAAACTACATTAAGGAGAAGGAGAGAAAACTTGGTTATCTTCATGTTATGACTCCTTGTGTTGGTACAGTTAATCTCTACAAAACATCAGGTCACTGGGATCATTATAAGGAGAATATGTTCCCTGCCATGGATGTAGAGGGTGAGTCATTTGTATTAAGACCTATGAACTGTCCACATCACATGATGATATATGCAAACAGAATGCATTCATATAAGGACCTTCCTATAAGAATAGGTGAGATAGCACATGACTTTAGATTTGAGGCAAGTGGAACACTTAAGGGAATAGAGAGAGGCAGACATTTCTGTCAGAATGATGCACATTTATTTGTAACACCAGAGCAGATTGAGGATGAATTCTCAAAGGTTGTAGATCTTATATTCAGCACATACAAGGATTTTGGTATAACAGATTATCGTTGCGTACTTTCTCTTCGTGATCCTGAGAACAAGGTAAAGTATCATGATGATGACGAGATGTGGAATAAGGCAGAGGATGCTCTCCGTAAGGTATTGAATGACCTTGGAATAGAGTACACAGAGGAGATAGGTGAGGCTGCATTCTACGGTCCTAAGCTTGACGTAAATGTTAAGCCGGCAGTAGGTAATGAGTACACACTTTCAACATGTCAGCTTGACTTCTGCTTACCAGCTAAGTTCCAGCTCTCATATATTGATAGAGATGGAGAGAAAAAGACTCCTGTTGTTTTACACAGAGCAATCCTTGGCTCACTTGACAGATTTATGGCATATATCCTTGAGGAGACAAAGGGTAATCTTCCTACATGGCTTGCTCCAGTTCAGGTAAGAGTTATGCCGGTTAAGACAGATAATGAGGAGCTTATGGCATACGCACATGAGGTTACAGATGCTTTAGATGCAAGAAATGTACGTGTTGAGCTTGATGACAGAGCAGAGAAGCTCGGTTACCGTATGCGTGAAGGACAGATAGAGAAGGTTCCATATCTCCTTGTAATTGGATTTAACGAGAAGGAGAACAAAACAGTATCATACAGACTTCACGGACAGGCTGACACAACAGTTGTAGCTCTTGATGAGTTTGTAGATAAGATTGTTGAGGAGATAAAGAACAAGGCAAGGTAAGGCTTTTGCTTTAGAAGCATTATTAGAATATATTATTTGGATATATATAAGGAAGGGATAACATATTTAGTTACACGCAGACACGCTCTCGCTCATATGCCCCAGTAGCGGTACTAAGCTCATGCTTCGCATTCGCTAAGTGCCGACAGGGACATAACGGTCTGTGTTGCAACTAATATGTTACCCTTCCTTTTTAGGTATTGGAGAATAATATTTTTAATAAATTGCAAAAGTCTTACATTACCTTGTAGTTTACATTGGTTAAGAGTTTTTTAGATAGAGGTGTGCTTTTACTTTTTCTTTGTTGGTATAATGTATATCCATATAAGTGAGCTTACGAGTAGTAGCATTGGGTAGAACATGTATGGCAAAATCTGAAAGGCTGATATTTCACCACCAAGCTCTGAGACTGCCGATATTGCAACTAGCATTTGTGCTCCGTAAGGAATTATCCCCTGAAAGATACAGGAGAAGGTGTCAAGTATAGAGGCTGATTTCTTGGAGGTAATACCATATGTCTCTGCCATTTCCTTTGCGATAGGGTTTGCCATTACTATAGCTACGGTATTGTTAGCTGTAGCTATATCCATTGCCCCTACGAGAAGTCCCATTCCGAGCTGACCGCCCTTTTTTCCCTTGAATAGTTTCTTTATTGCATTTAGCAATGCCTCAAATCCACCATATTCGCGGATTAATGCACACATAGCAGATACAAGTATTGCAACCATGCATGTCTCAAACATTCCCGATGCCCCTGAGCCCATGCTGAAGATTAAATCAGTTATTGTTGTGTGACCTGTGACAAGCATAATAAAGGTTCCTGAGACAATACCTATCAGGAGTACAAGAAATACATTTATACCCAGTATTCCTCCGATTAAAACCAATATATATGGAATTATCTGAACTAAGTTATATCCCTGATGAATTACACCTGAGATAGGCGTGTTGAAGGATAAAACAAGTATTATAATCAATGTTATTATTGCAGCCGGAAATGCTATCCAGAAGTTCTGCCTGAATTTATCCTTCATTGCACACCCCTGACCGTTGCAGGCTGCGATAGTTGTGTCAGATATAAATGATAGATTATCACCAAACATTGCGCCGCCAACAACTGAAGCCACACATATAGGAAGTCCGAAGCCTGACACCTCAGATACGGCAACTGCGATAGGGGTGATAAGTGTTATTGTTCCGACAGATGTTCCCATAGATACCGATACAAAGCAGGCAACTATAAACAAGACAGCGACGGAAAATCTGGCAGGTATAAGTGAGAGCATAAAATAAGCTACACTTTCAGCACTGCTTCGTCCGACAACCCCAACAAATACACCTGCTGTGAGGAAAATAAGAAGCATCGTAATTATGTTTTTGTCAGCGAGTCCATTTGCCATTATTTCAAGCTTTTTGTCAAATGAGAGGCTGCGATTTTGGAGGCAGGCAACTAAAATACCCACCAGAAAAGCAACTATGATTGGCACATTGTAGAAGCCCATAGGTATGTTCATAACGTATTCAAAGATTATTCCTAACCCCAGATATAGAATCAGAAATACCAATATCGGAAGTAGTGCTATTGGATTTGATTTTTTCATTATATAGAACCCTCTCTTCATTTATAATGAAGTAATTATAAGTGAACTTGGCATAAAAGGCAACTTATGATATGACTGATAAGATAATACAGACTGCGAGGAAACACAAAAATATATTGACCTAAAGTTAGGTTCAATGTATATAATAAAAATATAACAGATGAAAAGGAGTGACATATATGTCAAAAAAGGTACTTATTATTTCTACCAGCTTGAGAGGTGGAAGTAATTCGGACATTCTTGCAAAGGAATGTGAGCGAGGCGCTGCTGATGCGGGATTAGATGTGGAGTATATATCCCTAAAAGGCAAGAAGATAGATTACTGTATTGGATGCCTTTCGTGTCAGGAAAGAGGCGCGTGTGTTTTAAAGGATGATGTCCCTGAGATAATGGAAAAGGTGAAGGGGGCGGAGGCAATAGTATTTGCAACGCCAATTTACTATTATGAGATGTGTGGACAGATGAAAACTCTGCTTGATAGATTAAATCCATTGTATTCATCAGACTACAGATTCAGAAATATCTATATGATAGCTACTGCTGCTGAGGCGGAGGATTATACATTTGAGAAGGCTTACAATGGTCTGCTTGGCTGGGTGGATTGCTTCGAGAAAGCAGAACTGTCAGGACTTGTTGCCGGTGGCGGTATAAATGAGCCAAACGAGGCAAAGAAGCATGATGAAGTTATGAGGCAGACTTACGAGCTTGGAAGAAGTTTGTAGAATTTTAAGAAATTAGATATTGGACTTGTCTGTTAATATGCATAATGATATGATGTATGCATACTAACAGATGGGGTGATTACAATGCCAGAATTTGATGAATACACATTTTTTGTGATTTTAGGGGTTATAGTTCTTTTTATATTTATTTGTTATCAATCAGGCGGAAAGCGCGGCAGAGGGCGAAGACGAAGCCACAAATATCGTGGGGCAGATGCCTGGGTATCTCCAGAGCTTTTTCAAAATGCAAAATCAAAAATCAAACCATATTGTTCACATAAGGAATTTATGCATTTTTTTAATTTTATATGTTCATATCGTGGTGGGTACATAAAAAGAAGAAATGGAGTAATCGTTCGTCAGGAATATCTTAATAAGGAGAGGGGAGACCTTAAATATATTTTCTTCAACATTGTAGCTCCTAATCCGAATCTCAGTGTCGAGGACAAGGAGCAATTCAGAGAATATATCTCACGACTAGGTGTTTTAGGCGTTGACAGCAGACAGGAATATGAGGCTAGGGATAGTCAGCTTAAGAACAAGGAAGTAGATGAGGATGACTATAGATGTAAAGAAATTGGTAATATAGGTGAGCAGTTAGTTCGCGATACGTTATACAAACTAAAAAATTATAACTACAAGGTTATCAATGGACCTATTCTAAGATATGGAAATGTTGCAAAAGAATATGACCATATTGTAATAGGAAACACAGGAGTTTTCTGCATTGAGACAAAAGCATTTGGAATGTCATACGGTAATCCATCTAAGGCTACCCTTTCTATAGGTGCCAAAGACACATGGATATTGAGCAAGAAAAAGAAGAATTATAAGAGCAAAAAGGAGCTTGTATCTCCGACTAATCAGATATTAGAGGAAAAGAAGCAGCTTGAAAAGATAATAGGTAAAAGAAGCAGAATTCCTGTCCATCCTATACTTGTGCTTAGTAATTCTGAATTGTTGATAAGGAATAATGCAAAATTATCTTATGCTGTTGTCAGGATTGATGAGCTGTGTGATTTTATAATCAAATATAATGATTATTGTCAGGATGTTGATATGTTTTATATATTGAAAAGTATCGATAAAAGCAGGGTTAATTAGGTGGATATGAGAAGTTATTGATTTGTTGTCTATTCTGTCTTCCGTATTGTTGCTTGCCAATGGATGGAGATTGCTTAAGATATTTAGGCTTTTAAGAACCTTAAGGGTATTGAGAGTATTTAAGGCTGTCAGGTATTCTAGAAGTATTGATATGTTTATAGCAGTATTTAGGAAGGAAAGGGCAGCATTGACAACAATATTTGGATTTGCGGTTATGTATATTCTTATAGCTGCATTAATTGTACTTAATGTTGAGCCAGAGACATTTGGCGATTATTTTCATGCTGTTTATTGGGCAACGATATCACTTACAACGATGGGGTACGGAGATATTTATCCTGTTACAACCGCAGGACAGTTAGTGACTATGATATCGTCTATTGTTGGAATTGCAATAGTTGCTATGCCGGCATGTGTCATCACAGCGGGATTTATGGATGAGCTTGGGAAGAAAAATGGTGATAAAGGTGAGTGACAGTAAATGAAGGTTACAGTAATACGTTCAAACAGAAAAACTATAGCCATTCAGGTAAATCCTGATATGACAGTTATTGTTCGTGCACCTAAACGTGCCACTGAAAAGGATATAGAGAGAATTTTACTCGAGAAGGATAAATGGATAAAAAAGCATATAGAGCAGTTCAAAATAAGCAAGACTGAAAATGAGGCGCGAGGAATAAAGCCGCTTACATCTGATGAAATTAGGAAGCTGGCGGATGAAGCACTAGAGTATATTCCTGAGAGGGTGGAGCATTTTTCCCAAATTGTTGGTGTGGACTATGGAAGAATTACCATACGAAATCAAAAGACCAGATGGGGCAGTTGCAGCAGCAAAGGAAACCTTAATTTTAATTGCCTGCTTATGTTGACACCGCCAGAGGTAATTGATTATGTGGTAGTTCATGAACTCTGCCACAGAAAAGAGATGAACCATTCAAAGGCTTTTTGGAGTGAGGTGGAGAAGGTTATACCGGGTTATAAGAGGTGGGTGAAATGGTTGAAGGAGGAGGGAAGGTTGGTGATTATGCGTATAAATTGAAGTTGAATAGAGGATATATAGAGTTATCAGTTAATGTGTGATATAATTAATAATTGTAATATAATCTTTTGTGAGTTGACTTGTTATTATTAAGTATAGGAAAATAGTATAATGATATACTACAAAAGAAAGGATGATAATCATGGAAAAGGTAGTAAAATTTTTAAAAGAGGCAGAAATATATTATTTGGCAACAGTAGAGGGTGACCAGCCAAGAGTAAGACCATTTGGAACTGCTCACATTTTTGAGAATAAGTTATACATACAGACAGGTAAGTCAAAAGATGTATCAAAGCAGATTCATGCCAATCCAAAGGTTGAAATATGTGCATTTAAGAATGGAGAATGGCTTCGTGTAGCAGGTGAGCTTGTTGTTGATGACAGAAGGGAAGCCAGACAGTCCATGCTCGATGCTTATCCTTCATTGCAGGACAGATATTCAGCAGATGATGGTAATACAGAGGTATTTTATTTTGAGAATGCAACAGCTACATTTTCATCATTTACACATGCACCTGAAGTAATTAAGTTCTAGTGATGAAAGAAGCTTGACATATGAGGTTATTTAAGCGTAAGAGTGCATTGATGTCCTATGACAGAGAAAATAAGAAACCGGTAATCAGGGCAAGTATTTGTACTGGGGAACAGGTAGCATGCTTTAAGGACATACATACAGGTAAGCTTGAAGAAGTTATGTTGATAAGAAATCAGGCTGATTTGGATAAATTCAAGTCGATGTATGGAATAGAGGGAGAAATAGCGAAGGAATACTGACAAGAGTATATAAACGTGATTTATGGAAAGGATAAATCTAATGATAAAGAAAGTAATACATGATCCTTTGTTTCTTTCGCAGAAGTCGTCGGATGCGACGGAGGCAGATAAACAGGTTATAATTGATTTGCTGGATACCTTAAAGGCTAATTTAGACCATTGTGTTGGTATGGCAGCCAATATGATAGGTGTTAAAAAGAATATTATTGTAGTGGCAGCAGGTCCGTTTCAGTTTGCCATGATTAATCCCGTTATTACCAAAAAGTCTGGTGAGTATAAGACGGAGGAGGGCTGTCTGTCATTAGATGGAGTTCGTCCGTGTACCAGATATCAGGATATAGAGGTGGATTATTTAGACCAGAATTTTAAGAAACAGCATGGTAAGTTCTCTGGTTGGACGGCTCAGATAATTCAACATGAGGTGGACCATTGTAATGGGGTTGTGATTTAAACTCATAACACGAGCAGAAAGGAAGATGCCAATATGGAAATTAAAAGCTTATTGATAAAGGACACAACAAAGGAAGAGAGAATACGAATAGTGCAGGAGGGACTTAATCAGTGTGGCGGTGCATGTGATTTCTGTAATGGATGTGACAATTTAGGTGGCGGCTCACTTGATGCGTTTTACGAGCCATACATCAATGGAGAAAAAGAATTACGTCAGTTGAATGAAGAATACAGAAGCAATTCAGGCATGGTAAAGTAGGTGTTGAGATGAGAGCACCAGATATAGAGACTTCTACAAGTAAAGAGCGAAGACAATATATTAATGATACCTTTAAATGCATTGCTGATTGTGATATGTGTGGTCTGTGTGTAGTATTCAGGGGCAAGGATCCAGAACTTGCATATGAAGATTATATTAATGGAAAAAGAAATTTTATGGATGTATCAGCGGATTATAAATGATTTCCCATCTACTTTTGTAGATGGGATTTTGTTTTATTATAAAGCTTGACATTCTTTAATTCTTGTTGTACTTTAAAAAGTGAGAAAAATCTCACTTTTAGTTTGCTACAAACAGAATGGAGGCAATTATGTTTTTTAAAGAGACAGGATTAGATGATGGTAAGACACTGTTACTTCTGCCGGGAACGTGCTGTAACTATGAGACAAATTTTGGCGCAGTTTTGGATGAGCTTGGAAAACACTATCATTTGATTTGTGTTAATTATGATGGATTTGATGGTTCAGAACTGATATTTCCAGACATGCTTACAGTGACAGAGAAAATTGAGCAATACATAAAAGAGAAGCATGATGGCAGAGTTGATGGGGCACTTGGTTCATCGCTTGGAGGAAGCTTTGTAGGACAGCTTATTATGAGAAAAAATATACATATAGATCATGGTATTTTTGGAAGCTCGGATCTTGACCAGAGCGGAGCATTTGCAGCTAAGCTACAGACGAAGATTATGTATCCAATCATAGCAAGTGCGTCAAAAAAGAGTGGCAAGCAGAGCTTGATGAGAAAGCTTTTGATAAAGACATTTCAGATGAGCGAGGAAACAGCAGATAGATTTATGGCTTGCTTTGCACAGTTTAAACCGGAATCAATATTGAATGAATATTATACTGACCTTCTGACATATCTGGATGAGGATATTCAGGTTCCACATACGCGTACACATTTTATATATGCGAACAAAATGGGTAAAAAATATGAGAAACGATATAGGAAATATTTTCACAATCCTGATATTCGCGAGTTTGATATGCAGCATGAGCAATGGCTGTTTGGTGACAATGGATGGACTAAGCCAGTACTTAAGGTCATATATGAATGTATGGAAATGCCAGTCTAGAATTATAGGAAGGAAATAATTATGGAGAATAAAACGCCGCTTACAAAGAAGGCAATGGAGACAAGACAAAGACTTCTTATGACGACAGTGGAGCAGGTCGCAAAGCATGGATATCATAATATCACTGTGGACGAAATTGCGAAGGCATGTGGAATGTCTACAGGAAGTGCATATAGATATTTCAAGAA
>CAVELH010000078.1:0-3709 GCA_963616385.1 bacterium
GCATGATACAACCACTAGACATAAAGACGCAGAAGTTCAAAAAAGGCTTATTTGGTTATAAACCTATAGAAGTTGATGGATTTGTAGATTCAGTTTATAGAGCATATGATGAACTCTTTAAGGAGAACGCAGAGTTATCAAGCAACCTTGAGAAGCTTAACGCTTCACTTCAGGAGAACAGATTAAAGATGTTCGATCTTGAGAATAAGGTTCAGAAGATGGAGAATGTTTCATCATATGATGATGAGGGTTCAGCAGAGGCTAAGAAAAAGGCTGATGAGATTATCAAGAACGCTGAGGAGGCTGCTGCACAGATTATCGCTAAGGCAAAGGCTAAGAGCAGTGAGATTGAGAGCACACCAGAACCTAAGGCAGAGGTTAAGGTTGAAGAACCTGTTAAGGAAGAGGCTAAGAAGGACGAGCCTAAGGAGAGTGCATCATCAAGATTCTTTAAAAAGGAAGAGAGTGCAGCAACATCTAGTGTGGCATCCGATGATGACGATGAGATTTTCGTAGGTGAGATTGAGGATGCGAGAAAGCCTGATCGAATGATGATTGGTGATGGCGAGGAAGAGGAAGACGCAGACTTCGAGTTTTTATAAGATTTTACTACATAGAGTGTTGCCAATGGCAGCACTCTTTTTTAGGGGAAAAATATGTTTGATTATATAAAGGGAACGGTAGAGTATATCACTGAGGACATGATTGTCTTAGAGAACAATGGTATAGGCTATCAGATTATGACAAGTGCATTTGTAACTAACCACGTCGTACTTCACGAGTCATATACTATATATACATATATGCATGTGAGGGAGGATGGCGTTACAGTGTTCGGATTCCTTGGCAGGGATGATATACAGGTATTTAAGTATCTTATATCAGTAAGCGGAATAGGTCCTAAGGGTGCTTTGGCTATCATGTCGGTTTTGACGATAGACGAGCTTCGTATTGCAATTTTGTCTGATGACTATAAGGCTATTGCAAAGGCAAACGGCGTAGGTCCTAAGACTGCTCAGAGAGTTGTTATGGATTTAAAGGATAAATTCAAGTTAGAGGATGTACTTGGCGATTTGGGTAACTCGAATGACTTGCCAGAATCCTCTGGTAATGATATTATATCGGAGACTGCAATGGCTTTGACAAGCTTAGGCTATAGCAATGTTGAAGCGTTAAAGGCAATCAAGAAGGTTGAGAATAGCGAGGGCATGACAGTAGAACAGCTCTTATCTGCGGCACTTAAGAAAATCATGTAAGAAAGATGAATAGTTAATGGAACGTATTATCAGTGCGGATATAATTCCGGAGGAAGATAAAATTGAACAAAGCTTAAGACCGAGAGCCTTATCAGAATATATAGGTCAGGAGAAGGCTAAGAAGAATCTTAAGGTTTTTATAGAGGCTGCCAAGAAGAGACATGAGCCACTTGACCATGTGTTATTATATGGACCTCCAGGGCTCGGTAAGACTACTCTTGCGGCTATAGTTGCCGAGGAGATGGGAGTTAATCTTAAGATAACCTCAGGACCAGCCATAGAAAAGCCTGGTGAGCTTGCGGCTATACTTAACAACCTGTCTGAGAACGATGTGTTATTTATTGATGAGATACACAGATTGAATAAGCAGGTGGAGGAGGTTCTCTATCCGGCTATGGAGGACTTTGCGATAGATATCGTAATCGGTAAGGGGGCAGGTGCAAGGTCTATAAGACTTGATTTGCCTAAGTTTACCTTAGTAGGTGCAACGACAAGGGCAGGTATGCTCACTGCACCGTTAAGAGACCGTTTTGGGGTTGTGAACAGACTTGAGTTTTACAATGTGATGGAGCTTATGCAGATTATAGTAAGGTCTGCCTTGGTGCTTGGCGTAAGCATAGATGATGAGGGAGCGTTGGAAATCGCAAAGCGTTCAAGAGGAACGCCAAGACTTGCCAATCGCTTACTAAAGCGTGTTAGAGATTTTGCTGAGATTGAGCATGACGGTGTTATAGATTATGACACGGCAAGTACAGCACTTGACAGGCTTGAGGTTGATTCTATGGGACTTGACAATACTGACAGGAATATATTGGAGACTATGATATATAAGTTCAGTGGTGGTCCTGTTGGACTTGACACACTTGCAGCGGCAATAGGTGAGGATTCCGGAACGCTTGAGGATGTATATGAGCCATATTTAATAAAAAATGGCTTTATAAACAGGACGCCTCGTGGTAGAATTGTAACGGAGAGCTGTTATAAGCATTTCGGATTAGAGGATATGATAGAGCACGATTAAGATAAAGGAGAATGGACATGGCTAATAAAGTTGATATACCTGTAGTTATTAATGGCAAAGTATATACTTTGAGTGGTTACGAGGGCGAAGATTATCTTCAGAATGTTGCAACCTATATTAATGGTAAGATTGCAGAATGTAAAACCTCAGACCAGTATAGAAGAATGAACACAGAGTATCAGGGCGTTTTGCTTGCATTAAATATTGCTGATGATTACTTCAAGGCTAAGTCAAAGGCTGACAGCATGGTTTCAGAGGACAGCAACAAGGAACAGCAGCTTTATGACCTTCGACATGAGGTTATCGAATCTCAGATTAAGCAGGAGTCAGCCATGAGAATGGTTGAGGAATACAAGGAACAGATTAATGCACTTCAGAGAAAGATAATTCAATTAGAAGCTGAAAAGGGTAGAAATGATTCGTAGATTTAATACTCCGGAAATACTCGCACCTTGTGGGTCATATGATATTTTGGTTGCCGCTGTAAAAGCAGGTGCAGATGCCTGCTACATAGGTGGCAGCCGTTTCGGTGCAAGAGCCTATGCAGGCAACCTTGACACAGATTCTATAGTCAAAGCAATCGATTATGCACATCTTCATGGCGTTAAGCTATATCTAACTGTAAACACATTATTTAAAAATACAGAAATTAAAGAGCTGAAGGATTATTTGCTTCCTTATTATGAGGCTGGCGTTGATGCTGTTATTGTACAGGATTTGGGAGCTTTTAGTCTTATCAAACGCATTTTTCCGGATATTAATATACATTGCAGCACGCAGATGAATATTAATTCGGTATATGGTGCAGAGCTTATGAAGAAGCATGGTGCCACAAGAGTTGTCACAGCCAGAGAGATGACCTTAGAAGAGGTAAGGGCAATCAAAGAGAATGTTGATATAGAGGTAGAGACCTTTGTTCACGGAGCTATGTGCTATTCGTACAGTGGACAATGTCTTTTAAGCTCTGTTGCCGGTGAGAGAAGCGGTAACAGGGGCAGATGTGCACAGCCATGTAGAAAATGCTATGATGACAGCTATATTTTATCGATGAAGGATATGTGTGCAATCTCGCATTTGCCGGATATAATAGAGGCAGGAATAGATTCCCTTAAGATAGAGGGACGTATGAAAAATGAATATTATGTGGCTTCTGCTGTGGATGCATATAAAGAGATGAGAGATGATTATCTACAGGGCAGGTATGACATTAAGAAGGCAGGTGCGATGAAGGAGAGGCTTGCCAACATATTTAACCGTGGCGGGTTTTCTGATGGATATTTTTATTTTGGAAAGCCGAGCATTTCAAATGATGATATGATATCTAAGAAAAGACCGAACAATCAGGGAGTTCTGATAGGTAAGGCTGTCGGTGTAAAGGATGGAGGGCTTAAGATAAGCTTATGCAATGATTTGTATCAGGGCGATGTTATAG
>CAVELH010000078.1:3719-11219 GCA_963616385.1 bacterium
GTTATAGAGGTACTTTTGAAGGATAAATCAACTATAGACGTGACTGTAGCGTCCTCTGGTGCAAAGGGAAGCGCAGTGTATGTTGCAGCACCTAAGACACGACAGATAGCCCTTAATAAGGATATATATCGCACAAGATGTAAGAAAATTATTGATGAAATTGAAGATAATATATTATCATCATCTAATAACTATTCAAAGCTTCATATAAGTGGTGTATATAAGGCTCATATAGGTGAGGCATCAAGCTTAAGCCTTAGAATACATGGCATAGGTTTTGACGATGAGGTAACTGTTTATGGTGATGAGATAGCCAAAGCTGAAAAAGAGGGTACAAGTCCTGAGTCTGTGATAGCAAAGATAAGCCAGCTTGGAACAACGGATTATGTTATGGACAAGCTTGAGGCTGATATATCTGAGGGTGCTTTTATACCTGCCGGAGGAGTAAAGAGGCTTAGGCGCGCAGCTATATCAGAGCTGGAGAAGGCTGTGACATCCGTGTACAGACGTACTTTTGAGGATAAGGCTTATAGTGATGAACAAGGAAGCTTATCAGATAAGCCGGAATGTATGAATGACAGCGATAACAGACCATACGTTAATGTCCATGTCACAACGATAAATCAACTGACAGAGGTTATGAAGTATAACTATGTAGCTGCCATATATATGGATAAAATATTATATGACCAGATAAAGGACACTCATATATCCGATATAAGAAATAAAGGCATTAACATATATCTTAATATGCCATATATTATTGACAGTAAGTTTTCTATAGATGAATATTTGCCAAATGATGGGATTGATGGTATATATATAAGAAACATAGATGCACTTGCCATTGTTGTCAAATATAAGCTGTATGAGAAGCTTAGCTGTGTATGTGCAGCATCCTTGTATGGCTATAACAATATTGCAAGAGGCTTTATTGCTGATAATTGTTCTGGTATAGGCTTTGAGCTTCCAAAAGAGCTTACACTTAAGGAAATGCAAGGTCTTAATGTCGGCTCAAGTGAATTTAATATATATGGATATCAGCAGGTAATGTTGTCAGCACAGTGTGTTAGAAGAAACAAATATGGCTGTAATCATGGCTATGAGGTAGTCTGTATCACAGATGACAAGTCAAACAAATTCCTGTGCAAGGCAGTGTGTAACGAGTGCTGTAATGTCATATATAATGGTATTCCATTTAGTATGCTTGATAAGACTGAGGATATATATAAGTATATAAAACCTGATTATATAGGTGTTTCATTTACAGTTGAGGATGAAAAGGCTACAGGTGATGTTATGGAGCTTGTAGGTGCTAATATAATGCATGATACAACTAAGAAACAAAATTCAGATAAGATGTTTACAACCGGACATTGTTATAGGGGAGTAGAGTAATGATTAATATTATATGTGAGGTGTCTAAGTACCTTATAATATTATTTATGGTGCTGTACACTATAAAATGCTTTTCTGTTATGTCCTCTAAGGACGAGGAAAGCAAGAAGAAAAAACTGAATAAGCAGATATTTTATGTATTTATAATACATTTTCTGTGCTACCTTACTATGTATCTGAGGCTTCAGTCGGTTAAGATACTTATCTTTTATGGGGTGCAGATATTTGTAGCTGTATTTTATATGATTATTTATCATTCCATATACAAAGGCTCGTCAAGACTGCTAACCAATAACTCAGCATTTTTGCTCCTTATCGGTTATACAATACTTACAAGACTTAATTTTTCACTTGCTGTAAAGCAGTTTATAATGGCAACAGCGGGACTTTTTATAACAGCCTTTATACCGTATATCATGACAAAATGGAAAAAGCTTAAGGATTTGGGCGTGTTCTATGGTGTATTTGGAATTCTGTTCCTGCTTACTGTATTTATTCCGGGACTTGGAATTGATAAGTATGGTTCAAGAAACTGGATTCATATAGGAACATTCTCACTCCAGCCTATGGAATTTGTTAAGATATTGTTTGTGTTCTTCGTGGCAAGTATGCTGGTGAAGATGGACACCTTTAAGGACCTTATGATAAATGCAATAATATCAGCAGCGTTCATGCTTGTGCTTGTGGCTGAAAAGGACCTTGGTGCAGCGGTTATATTCTATATAACCTATGTGTGCATGGTTTATCTTGCAACCTCAAGACCAGTTTTTCTGATAGGTGGAATGTCGCTTGGTGTTGGAGCTGTAATGGCTGGTTACATACTGTTTAAGGACACATTATTTAACCATGTTTTAGTAAGAGTTGAGGCATGGAAGGATCCATTTAAGTATATTGATACAGGTGGATATCAGGTTTCACAGTCACTTTTTGCAATGGGTACAGGCGGATATATGGGAAGCGGACTTACCATGGGTAAGGCTAACACCATACCTGTAAGTGAAAGCGACTTTATATTCTCGGCTATATGTGAGGAATTAGGTGTTATATTCGGACTTGCGCTTATAATGGTATTTGTGAGTGTTTTTATATCATTTGCGAATGTATCAATGAAGTGTAAGAATCCATTCTACAAATATGTAGCTTTCGGTTTTGGAACTATATTTGTTATACAGTCACTTCTTAATCTCGGTGGAGTTACAAAGTTTATACCATCAACGGGTGTGACACTTCCGCTTGTAAGCTATGGAGTAAGCTCTGTACTTAGTACACTTATTATATTTGGAATAGTTCAGGGTGTTTGTGTAATAAATGATAAAGAGGCTATCAGAAATGAAAAAGAAAGAGAAAGAATCAGACAACAGAATATTAACTCCGGAGGAGCAGTTCCTCCAAAAAGAGCAAGAAAAGGCACGCAACAATAGGATTAAGAATCGTCCTATCATTGTTATGACCTATATGATGGTTGCTTTATTCGTGGGACTGGTTGCATATGTTATATATTTTATGCAGTTCAAGGCGGAGCTTGTTATTGCCAACTCAAGAAATATAAGACAGGATTCGTTTGCGGATGTTGTAGAAAGAGGAGATATAATAACAAGTGACGGTGTTGTAATTGCCACCAGCAGTACTGATGAGGAGGGCAACACAACACGTTCATATCCATATGGACGTATGTTTTCACATCTCATAGGTTATGATGGCAGAGGAAAAGCGGGACTTGAGCTTCAGGGCAATTTCTATATGCTGAGAAGTCATATCAATATCTTTGAGAGGACATATAACCAGCTAAAGGAGGAGAAAAACCGCGGTGATAACCTTATAACTACGGTTGACTATAAGCTACAGGAGGCTGCATATAATGCACTTGGAAGCTGTGATGGTGCGGTAGTAGTTATGGAGCCTGATACGGGACGTATTCTTGCCATGGTTTCTAAGCCTGATTATGATTTGAATAATATGGATGCTGTGTGGTCATATATTGATTCAGAGGAGGGGGCAAACAGCAGTATGCTCTTAAATCGTGCCACACAGGGTATGTATGCTCCGGGTTCAACCTTTAAGCTTGTCACAACGCTTGAATATATAAGAGAGCATCCGAATGATTATGGCAATTACACATATAACTGTGTCGGCTCGGCTATCTTTTCAGGTGTATCAATTCATTGCAGCCACGACAATGTTCATGGCAATGTGACGCTTGCTGACTCACTTGCATATTCATGTAACCTGTCATTTGCCAATATAGGAACAACACTTGATTTGGCAAGCTACAGAAGTACAGCCGATGAGCTTTTGTTTAACTCAGAGCTTCCATATGACGGAGTATATAATAAATCGCAGTTTGTGATAGATGCCAACAGTCAGGCAGACCAGCTTCCTCAGACCGTTATAGGTCAGGGTGACACACAGATAACACCACTGCACAATGCACTCATTGTGTCAGCTATAGCAAACGGTGGTGTGCTTATGAAGCCTTACTTAATTCAGGCAATAGAGAATGATGATGGTGCAACAGTGAAGAAATTCAGAAGCAAGACATATGGTTCTCTTATGTCTAGTGAAGAGGCACAAATTCTTACAGAATATATGAAGGGTGTCTGTGACTATGGTACTGCATCAGGTACATTTGGCTGGACATCATATGATGTTGCAGGTAAGACCGGTACAGCCGAGTATGACAATCAGGGTAATTGTAACTCATGGTTTGTAGGATTTTCTAATCCTGATAATCCTGATATTGTTGTCAGCGTAGTAGTAGAGAATTATACTGCAAATGGCGTGTCTGGTGTTTCAGTTGCCAAACAGATATTTGATGCATATTATCAGTAATTGTTGATTACTAATATAAAATCTGCTATAATTAAAAAGATAAATACACACCTATTATACTATGCAGGAGGAATTGCAATGATTGAAGCAACAAGCTGTGGTGGTGTGGTAATCTTTAGAGGTAAGATATTATTACTTTACAAAAATTACAAAAACAAGTATGAAGGTTGGGTTTTACCAAAAGGAACTGTTGAAAAGGACGAGCAACATAACGAGACAGCTCTGCGTGAAGTAAAAGAGGAAACAGGTGTAAGTGCTCAGATTATCAAGTATGTTGGTAAGAGCAATTATACATTTAATACTTCATATGATGTGGTAAACAAAGATGTTCATTGGTATCTAATGATGGCTGACAGCTATTATAGCAAGCCTCAGCGGGAAGAGTATTTTTTGGACTCAGGTTACTACAAGTATCATGAGGCGTATCATCTTCTTAAGTTTCCGAATGAGAAGCAGATTCTTGAACAGGCGTATACCGAATATACTGCTTTAAAACAGAGTAATCTGTGGGGAAACAAGAAATATTTTTAATAAATAAAGCCTGCGGTAAAGCGGGCTTTATTTATTCTGTGGTATATGTAAGTATTTTTAGTAAATGTTTATACAGATATTGTAAGAGGGATTATGAGTAATAAGAGTAAAAAACGCAAAAAGAAAATTATATATAACATATGTATGACTGTTTTAATATGCATATTTGTGGGTTCAGGTATATATCTTGGCGGATATTTCTGGCAGACTAAGAGAAGCGAGGATAAGGTTGATGACTTAAAGAAGCTTATTGACTATGATTCAGATGTATCAGAGAACGCTGATGATAGTGACACATCCTACGCTTCGTCTACAGATGCGGTAAAGGATATAGAATATGTCACGATAGACGGAGTAGAAGTTCAGAAGAAATTTAAAGAGCTTTACATTAAGAATCATGATTTTATTGGATGGCTTACTATAGATGGAACAGACATAGATTATCCTGTCATGCAGTCCTTAGATGATGAAGAGTATTATCTTCACAGAGATTTTGACAAGACATACAGCTATCCGGGAACACTGTTTATTGATACCTCGTCTGATGTTAATGCCCCTAGTGATAATATACTTATATATGGACATCATATGCAGTCAGGCAAGATGTTTGGAAAGCTTGAGGATTATGCAGATAAGGATTATTATGAGAATCACAGGTATATAACCTTTGATACAATCTATGGTGATGGCACATATGAGGTGATAGCAGCATTTTACAGCAAGATATATGATAAGGACTATACAGGTTTCAAATACTATCAGTTCTTTGATGCCTATGATAAGGAACAGTTCGATTATTATGTATCAAATTGTAAATCCTTAACCACTTATGACATAAGTACAACAGCAGAATACGGTGATAAACTTATATCACTTTCGACCTGTGCATACCATACAACTAACGGAAGATTTGTAGTTGTCGCCAAGAAAATTGATTGACAAAATATATGTATACTGATATAATCTGTTTTGTTGAGCCGGTGTGTCGGAATTGGCAGACGAGGCAGACTCAAAATCTGTTGGCGGCAACGTCGTGCGGGTTCAAGTCCCGCCACCGGCATTATATTATTAATTAGAAAACGCTACAATGCATTGTATATACTGCATTGTAGCGTTTTTTGTATTTGCTGGGATATAAGGCTAAGTGTTATATATTATATATTTTATCCAAGACGAAGCATTTCCTTCTTTAAACGCTTGATTATTTTCTTCTCAAGTCTTGATATATAAGACTGTGAGATGCCAAGTAAATCGGCAACCTCCTTCTGTGTCATTTCCTCATCATCATGGCCTATGCCAAATCTCAGCTCTATGATAGTCCTTTCTCTGTCTGATAGTATTGTCATAGCCTGCTCTAGTAGATTTCTGTCTATCTCATCCTCAATATCCTTATAGACCATATCGTCATCTGTGCCGAGAATATCCGACAATAAAAGCTCGTTTCCATCCCAATCCACATTTAATGGCTCATCTATTGAGACCTCAGCCTTTGTCCTTGAGCTTCTTCGCAAATGCATCAGAATTTCATTTTCAATACATCTGCTTGCATAGGTGGCAAGCTTTATATTCTTATCTGTTTTGAATGTATTTATGGCCTTTATTAAGCCGATTGTTCCTATGGATATTAAGTCCTCGACACCAACTCCTGTATTATCAAATTTTTTTGCTATGTACACTACAAGCCTCAGATTGTGTTCTATGAGAGTTCTCTTTACCTGAGTGTCATCATCACAGAGCTTCTCAAGCATTAAGGCTTCCTCATCCGCGGATAACGGTGCAGGTAGTATTTCAGCACCACCTATGTAATGCACTTCATTCTTAGGAAATATAAGGTAATTTGCTATACTTTTTACATTGAATCTAATTTTGTTATTGCTAACAACACTAATCATTTGAATTCTCCTCTCTAATTGGTTTTAATTCATTATTTAATAAAACCTGATATTCATTATTCATAAAATGGTATTTACTTATGCCTGCCGTTACTTCGTTTATACATTTGTCACTATCGGGAAATATTAGTGATGTCAATTTGAAGGTTGGCATAATGGCAAAGTTATCTGTAATTGTATGGTAGGGTAGTGGTGTGACAACCGTATTGCTTAGCTTATAAAAATGCTCATAATCAAAATTACCGCTTCTGTTATAATCATCAATCAGGCTGTGACATTCCTTACTAAAAAGTCTTTTGACAGCCGCATAATCAATTATTATTACAGGCATTCCGCTGTAGTCTTTTAGAACATTTCCTGAATCTGCATATCCGGTACAGCTAAAGGCTCTGTCATTTAAGGTTAGTTGTAATCTATATGTGCTAAGCTGCCTGATTTTTTTATATTTTATGCGGCATATTGCCTTTGTAAGGAAAGCGGCTGCAATCACCATGCAAACAGACGTCTGTGCTAATTTGCCTGTATTAGATTTGATGGTTAAATGTACAGCTCCGTATAAATAGAAAAATATAAAGCATATTATGGTACTGTTTATCAGCTTATTTTTTATATCTGTAGCTTTAAAGTAGAGATTAGTCATAAAAAAATATATAGCCGCATATAATATCAGATGTAATATGCGATTTTTATTAAGCAATAATATATATTCTGACACAGTCAGTATTGCTGTTATGACTGAAAATATGGTTACTCTCTTAAAACTTATTTTTCTATTCATAATATATGTAGCTGTAGATAAGACCACAAAATTAATTAATGTGTTAAAGCCCAGCATGACATCTGCATATAC